>JACQYK010000165.1 GCA_016208255.1 Deltaproteobacteria bacterium
CGACCAGGGATCATTTTCTGAACTGGGGATGACCGCGGGGAAAGCCGCTTATGATGACCAAGGGAACCTGCTGTCCTTTACCCCCAGCAACGCCGTTACTTATGATTTAAGAATCTAACAACTGAAGGAGAAAACTATGGGTAAACTGGATGGAAAAGTGGCCGTGATTACCGGTGGGGCCAGTGGCATTGGCAAGGCCTCGGTCAGTCTCTTTGTTAAAGAAGGGGCCAGGGTTGTTTTCGGGGATGTCTTGGATGATCGTTCTGAGATGCTGGTCAAAAAACTGGGCCCCTCGGCGGTCTTCCAGCATACCGATGTAGCCCGAGAAGAAGAATTGCAGTCTCTTATCTCCCTGGCCGTGGAAAGATTCGGCCGTCTGGACTGTCTATTCAACAACGCCGCCATCGGGGGGGCAGGAGGCATGATCGAAGAGATTCCGACCCTGGGTTTTGACGTCACCATCGCCGTCAACTTCCGAAGCGTCTTTTTCGGCCTGAAATATGCCGCGCCCATCATGAAAAAACAGCGTTCCGGAACGATCATCAATACCGCCAGTGTCGCCGGTCAGAGGACCGGTTACGGCGGCCACCTCTATAGCGCCTGCAAAGCGGCAATTATCCAAATGACCCGGACCGTAGCCCTGGAATTGGGCCCTTTCGGCATTCGGGTCAACAGTATTTGTCCCGGGGGGGTGGTGACCTCGATCTTTGGACGGAATCTTGGGCTTGATCAGGAGGCCTCTGAAGCCACCTATCCGGGATTGTCCGATGTCTTCAGGGATCTTCAGGCCATTCCCCGTCCCTGTGTCCCGGAGGATATCGCCAAAGTGGCCCTCTGGCTGGCCCATGAGGATTCCGGGTATGTCAATGGAGCGGCGATCAATGTGGACGGCGGCCTTCCCGACGGGCTTTCGGCCCGATTGGATATTGTGGAAAAGGTCGGTCGGATTCTGGGTGTTGAGATCCCGATGCCCGAGAAACCGGATCCCTCTTTCTCTTGACAAGCAAAGGAATCTTTCAGATAATCTTTACCGATACTGTAAAATGCACTTTTACTGATTTCTCCTCTTACCCCCCGCCCTTGCGGCAGGACAGCTATGGTGACGACCTTCCCTGTCTGCCTCAAAAGAGCGGAAGGAAGCAAAATTCTAATTCAGAGGATATTATGAGTGATCTGGTTCTGACCATCGACGGCTCTCAAGTCAAGGCTGCGGAGGGAATGACCATCCTCCAGGCCGCTGAAGAAAACGGCATCCGGATTCCCACTTTGTGTCATTCCCCGGAGAAGGATCACCGACCCTGATGGCCGCCTGCTATACGCCTGTTTCCAAAGGAATGGTCGTTCAGACACGGTCGTCCAGGGTCCTGGAAACCAGAAAAATCATTATTGAGCTTCTGCTGACCGCCCACACCGGGTCCTGTGTCACGGACCTGAATACCAATCAGTGCGCCCTTCATAAACTGGCGGCTGAGCTGGAGGTCAGTCCTCCCCGTTTTCAGGTCGGCGAACCCCGTTATTATCCCCCGGAAGACGACAATCCCTTTGTCCGGCGGGACCTTTCCAAATGTATTCTCTGCCGACGCTGTGTCGGGGCCTGCGCTGAGATTGCCCGGAAGCACGTTTTAAGTGTGGCCTACCGGGGGTTCCAATCCAAGATTGTTGCGGATTTGGACGGCCCCTTAAAAAAAGAAGTCTGTAAAGATTGTGGCCTCTGTATCCCCTACTGCCCTACCGGGGCCTTAAGCAAACCCGCGCCTATGGCTTAAAAAAGGGACACCGAAAATGTCTGAATTCAACCGCCGTGATCTGCTGCCGGTTTTAAAGCAAAACCAGAGGGAAAAAAACGGATTATCGGCCGCCGACCTGGAAGAGCTGTCCGTCCGGCTCGATCTGCCGAATAATGAAGTATTCGGAGTTACCAGTTTCTATTCCTTTCTATCCCTGAAACCCCAGGGCCAATACGTCATCCGCATTTGCCGCAGCCTTCCCTGTCATTTACAAGAGCAGCAGATGATCGTGCAATCGGTCCGGCGGGTTTTGGCTATCGGCCCGGGTGAATTGACCAAGGACGGCAGGTTCGGTTTCGAAATGACCGATTGCTTCGGGGCCTGCGATCTGGCCCCGGCCCTGATGATTAATGATCAGGTTTACGGACATCTGACACCGGGAAAAATTGAAAGGATTCTAAAAAGGTTTTCTTAACTTTCTGGGGGAGAATAACGTGCCGGAAACGAGAATCGTTTTGAGGAATTGCTAAAAGATAGATCCCGGGGAGATCCGGACCTATATCGCCGCCGATGGATTTAAGGCCTGGAAGAGATGCCAGGAGGACCTGAGCCCCGAGAAGGTGATCGAGGCGGTCAAGGCCTCCGGACTCCTGGGCCGGGGCGGGGCCGGGTTTAATTGCGGTTTAAAATGGGAACTGGCCCGAAAATCCTCCGGGGATGAGAAATACCTCATTGGCAACGCCGATGAAGGGGAGGTCGGCGCCTTTAAAGACCGCTACCTACTCACCCACGATCCCTTCTCGCTGATAGAGGGACTGGCCATCGCCTCTTACGCGGTTGGGGCAGCAAAGGCCTATATCTATCTGCGGGCGGAATATCATTTTTTGTTTGAGCCCCTGACCCTGGCCGTCAAGCAGGCCGAAGAGCTTGGGTATTTAAAAAACCTGAACCTGAGGATTTTCGAGGGTGCTGGGGCTTATATCTGCGGGGAGGAGTCGGCGCTCATGGATTCCATAGAAGGCCGGCGCGGCGAGCCCCGCTGTAAACCTCCTTTCCCCACCGAAAGGGGGTTGTTCGGCAAACCCACCGTGATCAACAATGTGGCAACCCTGGCCAATATTCCCCAAATTATCTTAAAAGGGCCTGATTGGTTCCGGACCATGGGTACGGAAAAAAGCAGGGGCACTAAGGTCTTTTCCGTTTCTGGAGATGTCGAAAGGCCGGGGGTTTATGAGCTCCCTTTAGGCAGCCTGCTGAAAGAGTTGGTCGTGGACCTAGCCGGGGCCCGGGAAATTAAGGCCGTTCAGGTCGGCGGGGCTTCCGGGAGAATCCTGCCGGAGCCATTGCTGGATACTCCCCTGGCTTTTGAGCATGTCCTGGGCTCTGGAGCGGTGTTGGTTTTTAACCGAAACCGGGACATGATTGAAATGAATCAGCGTAATGTTGACTTTTTCAACGAAGAATCCTGCGGTAAATGCACACCCTGTCGGGAGGGGACCGAGGTGATGAAGGAAATCTTCGGACGACTGGTGAGAGGGGAGGGACAGGAAGAAGATCTCTCGGCCCTGGGGGGTCTGGCCTCAGCCATGAGGCAGGGTTCCTTCTGCGGGCTGGGACAGTCCGCTCCCCTACCGATCTTAGATTCGTTAAAGTATTTTAAACAGGAGTACGATCAACGCCTGGCCCAATCGCGGTACCTGAGGACCCTAAAAATCGTAAAATGAGTTAAGCCGTCATGTCCCGTCAGGGACCTGACACCACCAAAACATGAAAATAGGCTCGTTGGACTCAGAAAGCTATTTTCGTATTAAAGGAGATAGAACGTGTCCGAGAAGACCGAATCAGAAACCCAGCTCCATTGTCCCTATTGCTACAACCTCCAAGAAGATTTTGAGTCCTTGAAGTCCCATGTGCTGTCCGAGCACAAGACAGAACCGGTCCCGGAAAAGGAAGGGCTGATCCTGCTGACCGTCAACGGTGAATCCCATTCGGTCCTGGTTGAACCGGAATGGACCTTGTACTACCTCCTCCATGACCGGATGGGATTGACCGGCGCCAAGATGTTCTGTGACCGGGGGGCCTGCGGATCTTGTACTGTGATCATGAACGGCCGGGCCATCCTCTCCTGTCTGACCCTGGCTATCGAGTGTGACAGGGCCGTTATCGAAACCGTTGAAGGGGTGGCCGCCGAACAGCCCAAGCTGATAGAAAAGTACGCCGAACACCATGCCCTGCAGTGCGGGTATTGTACCCCCGGTTTTGTGGTTACGGCCAAGGCCCTGGTGGATAAAAATCCGAATCCCACGGACCAGGAAATCAGGGAGGCCCTGGCCGGCAACCTCTGCCGCTGCGGGACCTACCCTCAGCATCCCATTGCCATTCAGGATTTTATCAGAGTCAGGGAAGGAAAAGAAGATGTCTGAAGAAATCTCCCGGATGAAGGAAATGTTGGATAACCTGGGGGCCGACAAATACCCCCGGGACGAATACCTCCATATCGGAAAACGAGGTCCAAGACGGGTGGACGGTCTTCATAAGGCGGGAGGACGGGCCGACTATACCATGGATGTCCAGCTTCCCGGTATGCTGTATATGCGGTTTTTGACCTCGCCCTATCCCCATGCCAAAATTCTCAGTTTGGATACGGTCAGAGCGGAGGGGGCAGCGGGGGTCAGGGCCGTCCTCAGATATGATGATCCGGAGCTGCCGGAATCGGCCGATCTGGGCGGTCATGTGCCGCAGGCTGAACCGGTGATTCCCGGTACCGTTCATTTCCAGGGACAGGAATGCGGGGCGGCCGTGGCGGCCGAAACCGAAGACCTGGCCGAGGAAGCACTCCGGCTGATCCATATTGAATGGGAGGTCAGGCCCTTTGTCCTGGAGGCGGAAGAGGCCTCAAAACCGGAGGCCCCTCTGGCCTACCCCGAACTATTTTCCTGGGGAAATGTCTATAATGAAGTCCTGCTCGGTGAGGCTTTTTCGGACATAAAAAAAGGGGATGTAGAAAAAGGTTTTGCCGAGGCCGAAAAAATTGTTGAGTTCCGGTCGGAACGTCGTCTCCACACCTGGATCGGCCC
Source organism: Deltaproteobacteria bacterium (assembly GCA_016208255.1). Lineage (GTDB taxonomy): Bacteria > Desulfobacterota > RBG-13-43-22 > RBG-13-43-22 > RBG-13-43-22 > RBG-13-43-22. The sequence goes on from JACQYK010000165.1 coordinate 4,805, forward strand.
GGAACGCCCTTGTGGGGTCTTTCGCTGGAATGGTGATACAGCCGAAATATGGGTTAAACAGCAGCGCCCCCACATCGCCAAAAGGCTTGTTTCCACCTGGTTTGGAATCCCTACGACCAAGATTTTGGTCCATTGTCTCTACCAGGGGGCCAGCTTCGGAGGATGGAGCCAGGTCAGTTGGAATTTCGGAGGCCATTATTGCGCCGCGCTGCTGGCCAGACGCACCGGAAGGCCGGTTAAATGGACCTTTACCCGCAGGGAGGATTTTTTCGGCGGAGAAATGGATGAAGGCACCTATACGCTTAAAGTGGGCGCCAAGAAAGACGGCACCATTACCGCAGTGGAAGGCCGGGCTGTTTTGGCCAATCAGCAATGGCCGGTCTTTCATTTTTTGAAACACTTAGTGGAGAATACCCGCATTCCCAACCTGTACGGCAAGTTTCTGACCGTGATGACCAATAAAGGGCCCAATGTCCCCACCCGCTGTGAACAGAACGCCAACACCCATACGCAATCCCTGGTCTTTGACCATATCGCCAATGCCTTGAACCTGGATCCGACCGAGGTGGCCTTAAAAAATGACGGAGCCTTCGGCCATGACACGGAGTGGCTGAATCAGCAGAAAAAAGAAAGGGGCTTCCAAGTCAGAGACAGCCTGAAGGAATGTATCGAAAAAGGGAAGAAGGCCATCGACTGGGACAATAAATGGCATCCTCCCGGGACAAAAAAACTACCCAACGGCCGGATGCATGGCCTGGCCTTTACCTGGGCCCATGAATGGGACGATTCCGGCGGTTCTAGTGAGATGGCCATCCGTATTGAGCGAAATGACGGCACGGCCTCTATCCTGGCTATGGGCTGCGACAACGGGGTGGACGCCGAAAATTCATATTGCCGCATCGCCGCCGATGAACTGGGAATGAAATTGGAGGATGTTTATTATAACCCCCGGGTTGATCCGGGGTTCTTCCGGATGACCCCGGATTCTTCCACCAATATGGCCGTCAACGGCTTTGCCATTCGCAATGCCGCCCGAATTTTAAAGCGGCAGATCCTGGAAGCCGCCGCCGCTCCCGTGGCTCAAACCCAGCGGGGTATTTTCCCTTCCTTCTTTCCCGAGACCAAACCGGAAGACCTGGATATTCGGGATAGCCTCATTTATCTTAAAAAAGACCCTTCAAAAAGGGTCTCTCTGGCTGAGTTCGTCGGCCCCTCCAAAGACGCGGGGCCTATGTCCGGTAATGAAAACCTGGGCCTCAGGACGCCCTTTTCCCTTCCCCTCTTTGCCTATGGTTATCATGTCCAGGACGGGACCTATAATCCTGAGCATCTCTATACCAAATTCTGCCGTCAGGCCCATTTCATGGAAGTGGAGGTCGATCCCGAAACCGGCGAAGTGATCGTCACCCAGGTGGTCAATGTCAATGACGTAGGCAAGGCCATCAATCCCATGTCCTGTCATGGACAGCAATACGGCGGGACCTATATGGGCGTAGGCCGGGGGTTGACCGAAGAGGTCATTTATGATCCGGTGACCGGGGTCATGCTCAACGGCAATCTCCTGGATTATAAGATCTCCACTATTCTCGATATCGACGGTCCCATCGAGACGATCCTGGTGGAGACCGGCCTGGGCTACGGCCCCTATGGGGTTGTGGGCATCGGGGAAGATATCGGCACGGTAGTCCCCGCCCTGCTGGGGCCGGCGGTCTTCAACGCCCTGGGGGTCTGGATCGACGATTTCCCGATTACACCCAATCGAATCCTTAAAGCCCTGGGTAAGGCTTAGGAGGGATCCTTGAAAAAATTTGTGCACTTCAATGCCCGCTCCCTGGATGAAGCGGTTTCCATCCTTCAACGCTACCAGGGAAAGGCTCGGCTCATTGCCGGTGGAACCGATCTGTTAGGCAAGATGAAAGACAGGATCCTGCCCGATTATCCCGAGGCGGTCGTTAATTTAAAGTCCATCCCCGGCTTAGATTTTATTGGAGAGGATTCGACCGGGGTGAAGATAGGCGCTTTGACCCGCCTGGAGGATATTGCCGTCCATCCGCTGCTGAAAGAGAAATTTTCAGCCCTGTCTCAGGCGGCGCGGAAAACCGCCTCTCCCCATATTCGGGAGATGGGGACCCTGGCCGGAAATATCTGCCAGGATATCCGCTGCTGGTACTACCGCTCACCGGACAACCGATTCCCCTGTTTAAGGAAGGGCGGCGGACGCTGTTATGCCATTGAGGGGGACAACCGCTATCACTCCATCTTCGGCGGCAGTGTCGATCAAGGTTGCTATGCCGTGCACCCCAGCGATACGGCCCCGGCCCTGATCGCCCTTGACAGCCGCGTCAAAACCACGAAGAGGACTATCCGGGCTGAAGAATTTTTCCGGGTGAGTGTGGCCGGAACAACGGTGTTGGAAAAAGACGAGATCGTTCTGCAGATTGAAATACCCAGGCCTGATCTTGAAACCCGGAGCGCCTTCATCAAGTTCGCTCTCAGGAAGTCCATTGATTTTCCCATCGTCAATTGCGCGGCAGCGGTTACCAGGAAAGATCAGAAGATCAACCAGGCCCGAATTTGTTTGAATGCGGTCCATGTCAAACCCTACCGGCCCGTTCCAGCCGAAAAAGTGCTCGAGGGAAAAGTGCTTGATGAGAAAATAGCTGAGGAGGCCGGAGAAGCCGCCGTGGCCGGGGCTACACCCCTGACTCACAACGGGTACCTGGTGCCGATCGCCAGGGCCCTTACCCAAAGAGCGGTGCTGGCCTGTCAGTAGACTCTCCGGTGACGGCTTGCAGAAATTTCTGGTAAGCCCTGGCCATGGGCTCCAATAATTCAGGCCCGGTTACCTCGGGATGGGGGTGATCAGGTTCTTGTCCACGGAAAAGCCCGGGCCGGTGACATTCTTAAACAGAAAACTTTTACCCCGGACGGCCTTGACATCGGAACTCTGCTGGGCAGATGATGCCTTGATCCCCGGTGGATTTGGGCCACCAGACCGGAAAGGCCTCGATCCTTTTTACCCGGCCGATTTCTACAAAAGTCTCTCAGGGGAAAAATTGCCGGAGGTTCCATTTTTGTACCTGCGTGGAAAACCCCGCTTCATTCAGACGGTCTTTTAGCCATTGGCTGGTGACATGATCCACCCCGGTTGCGGTGCGGTGATGACCCAGCCCCGAGTAATATTTCACATCTTCATAAATGACTTCCCCTGACAGGGGGTCCCGTCCGGCGGAGGACCCTTTTATTGAGAAAAGTAAAAAGGTCCCCAAGGCCGATGTAAGGCAATAGTGCCAATTAAATTCCATAGGGTTAAATCCCAACCGAGTCCAAGGGGTTAATTCTCATTTATGATGGCAAGAATATAAAATAAAAATAGGCAGCGTCAAGAAGAAAAACAGGATTTTTCCCCTGATCCTTGTCCGGGGAATGGCAGATCTAAAGGCCGATCACCAGGGAATAAAGGGTTTTTGCATTACCTTTTGACGAATTCCCTCGTAAAGGTTACCATAGAAACCTCAACCGGAAAATCTGGAATTTGAAATTGAAAAGTGAAAATTGCAAAGTGCAAATTTATGGAAAACGACTATTCAAAAATAATCAATTGATCCTCTATTTATAGAGGCGTTATGATTTTATTGATAATATTCGATACTTTTTGAAAAGGTTTCTATCCCTTAGTTACTACGCCTCGTCCGGGAGTTCCCCGGAAGAGGTGGCCCCAAACGGGGCAGTTAATTTAAACAACCGGCATTTTCTTTTCAGTCATTCCGGTCGGTCGGTTTCACCGACCTCTGTTAAGAAACCTCCAAAGGAGGTCGAGCGAAAACCGGAATCCAGGAATAGAAAGCTTTTCTGGACCCCGGCTTTCGCCGGGGTGACGGAGAAGGAGACTGATTCCAATAATATAAACCACATCGACAAAACTTTGTCGATGTACAGTCGCGGTTCAGGGGGGCTCTGCCGCTTGAAAGGGGAATATGTTTTGATTATTCACTTTCAAACCGCGGTGGAAGAGAAAATACGGATAATCCTGGAGGCCTTAAGACCTTTTCCTGTTGGTGATATTTATATAAAACCGGTGATCAGGGAATTGCTGGAGGTAAGGGGGAAGAATGATAATAATTCCCAATGAGGGCCTTAAACTGTAAATTATAGATATATTAAACGGTTAATATTGACAATTAATGAAAAGAGTGTTAAAAATAGTTATTAAGGATCTCAATTTAATAATGACATAAAAGGACGGTGGGGGTCTTTTTCTTGGGGATTGTCCAAAGGGTGACTTATCGCCCAATCCCGGCCAGTCCAGCAAAGTTTGATTCGAGGCAGGGCAT
>JACQYK010000158.1 GCA_016208255.1 Deltaproteobacteria bacterium
CAAAAAGGAGCCAAGCCTTAGGATTGCCTTTAAACCGTTTTTGCCTCCACGCCGGTTCTCTTTCCTGGCCCCACCCAATCACCAGAGAAAAAATCGCTTGCTCCTCTGAATTGCCCGAAGACTTGCAAGAAGTATTAAGCAGACTGGAGTAAAAAGGATTCAAAGGGTCTGGGTTTCAAGGTTTCAAGTCAAAGGTTTGGAGTTAAACCACTTAACCCTTCCTGCATGCCCGCAGGCCTTGTCCCTGTTTTCGACCTCAGCACTCATGCCCATGCGGGCACCACGAAACATGAAAATAGATTTTCGTTGAAAATTGAACCTTGAACGTTGAACCTATTTTCTTAAAAAATATTCTTTAATTTCTTTTTCAGGCAGGGGAAAAAAGGATTGTAGAAATTTTTGTTTCAAAGTCAGAATGCGCCCAAGGCTTTTCTTAAACCGATCTTCAGAAATGGTTCCTTTTTTTATTTTATTCAATAAGTAAAAATATCCCCTTTCGATTTTATCGGGGCTGTGACAGATCATTAAGCAATCCACTCCGGCGGTAAAAGTCAGAAACAGGGCCTCTTCAATCTCATAATGTTTACCGATCGCCCCCATTTCCAGGTCATCGGTTACCACCAAACCATCATACCCCAGGGTTTTACGAAGGAGTCCGCTAATGATCGATTCGGAGAGGCTGGCCGGATGTTTGAGATCGTAAGCCGGATAGCGGATATGGGAGACCATAACCGCTGCCGGTGGAATTTTTAGGGCCTCCCGAAAAGGGACCAACTCCACCCTTTCCAGTTCCGTTTTATCCTTCAGTTGGATCGGCAGATCTTCATGGGAGTCCAGATCGGTATCCCCGATTCCGGGGAAATGTTTGGGACAGGCCATTATCCCGTTTTGCTGAAATTCGCGGATACACAAAGTCCCCAATTCCGAAACCCGATAAGGATCGGAGCCGTAGGACCGGGAGGCCATTATTCCTTCAGGACCCCTGAGATTGACATCCAGAACCGGAGTCAAATTCATATTGATCCCCATCAGTTTCAATTCCCTGGCCTGGGTCTGAGCAAAAAAGCGAACTCTCGCTTCCGGCTCATCCGCAGAAGCCATGGCCGATTGGGATTCAAATTGGGTAAATGGCGTTCCCAAACGGGCCACCGATCCCCCTTCCTGATCGATGGCTATCAAAAGAGGGATGGAAGAAATCTCCATGGCCTTTTCCTGAAGGGAGCGGGACAGCTCGGCCAATTGAAAGGGGTCTTGAACATTTCGCTTGAAGTAAATCGCCCCGCCGACATGCAGCTTTTTTAGAAAATAGGAGAGGTCGGAATTAAAACCCGTTCCTTCGAACCCGACCATAAAAAGCTGACCGACCAGTTCCTCCAGAGACTTTTTGCGGATGAAACGTTCCATAGTTCCTTCCTGTGAGATTAAATGCCAATCCTTTTGATAGGCAGAGGGGCCGGGAATCACCCTGCCCTGCTCCCCCCCCAATTGGAATACCATGCCCCTCGACATTGTCAATTGTCAATATTAAAAATAATTCCAAGACCTCTCGCGATCTAAGTCAGCCCTTGGCGGGATATTCTATGTCTCGAGGGAGATAGAATTTAATACGAAAATAGATTATTAGGTTTTGAAATTGTAGCACAGCCGCCCCCCGGCTGTGATTATAAAAGACAGGCGAGGACGCCTGTCCTACATCAACATAAGCCCATTTTCATGTCCCGGCTTCTAAAGGAAGCCTCCTATTAAGGTCGATGAAATCGACCGGATCGTGGTGCCCAACCGGGCATGAGGGGTTGTTTAATACGGATAAAGGCTTAAGCCGTGCGGAGAAATAAATTGACTTGGCATCACATTGTATTTACACTGTCATTATGCCTGTGATTCTTTTTGAAAGGATGATGCCGTTATAAGAATCATTTCGGTACGTAAGGCGACTCGCTCAGAACAAAAACAATATTGGAGAAGATGGTACCTATGAGAAACGAATATAATTTTACTAAGGCTAACAAAAACCCATATGCATTAGTACGGTGTCCCCAGATTTCACGATCATCTAAGCTTACCGGAACAAAAGCGATTGGCTTTATTTGGAGACATAGCCGAAGTGATTGAAAAAAACGGAGGCTTTATCGAAAGACCATATTTATCAGTTTTATATATAGCGCAAAAGAACTCTTCACTATAAATTTAAGGGTTGAAGTTGGCCCAACCTCTGGCTGGACTCTGACAGGGGTTTCGCTGCCACTCAACCCCAGCAGGTCAGCCAGGCCGTTAGGCTCATAAAATGGAATAGATACATGAAGCATCGCGATGAGTCATTCACAAGTAAAGTCCAAGCGGCCCTTTATGCATTTCAGATGCTTGAAGAAGGATTGAAGATGGTAATCGGTCTCTCCTATGAAGTAATTCAAGCCGTCACACCAGAACCGGTGAAGTTTACCTTCAGTGCGGACGAAATCTATAATGCGTCCTTGAGCAACTTGAAAAGAATGTACCTACGTGTTTCGGGTAACGCAACATTGGGCAAAGAGATTGAAAAACTCATCCCGTGGCGAAACTACTGTGCACACCGGGCATTCCTCGAAGAGTACATGAGCAGGGTCGATGCAGATAGGGAGAATCAGAAAGATGAGGCTGGAGTGGCTGCTGCAACTCAAGCGACGCTTCAAGTTCTGCAAACACTTCAAGCGGAGTTGCAGCAGATTCGTCAATTGCATTTGAGCCTTAACAAATAGCAGCAAGAAGGAACTGATGAACCGCGGACAGCCTAACCAATAAGGATTGAGACGATCCTGAAAGGTCGTTTCAATCCATTGTTCAAGAAGCCCGGATAAGAATTGATGATTTATATTGGAGTAAAAGTTTAAGGTGTGACGAACTGATGGATGGTTTATGAGGCGAGGGACAAATTTTTATTTTCCACCTCGATGATCAGTGATTGGAGATAGCCACCTTAAAGACATAAGGGGGGAGGCTTTTTAGGCTTGCCTGACTGGACCCGACGGCTTGGGAGTTGACTTTCCAGTCGATCCAGACTTGGGAAGGGACTTGATCGAAGAGGCCGGCTTTTTTTATTTCATCGCGAAACCTGGTCTTAAAGATTTTGGAGAGGACTATTTTGCCTTGACTCTTATCCTGCTGAAAATTATAATTAAAATACTATGAAGAAGGCAATGAAATTCGAGATACAGAAGACCGTACAATATTGGATAGAAGGCGCGGACTACGATCTGGACGTAGCAGAGGCCATGTTTGAAAAAGAGAAATATCCTTACGCCCTTTTCATGGGACATTTGGCTCTGGAGAAAATGCTCAAAGCCCTTGTAGTCAGAGCAACCGACAATCATGCACCCCATACCCATTCTCTTCCGTTGCTCGCTGAAAAAACGGGCTTATTAATACCGCAAAAGACCGTGAGGGCACTGGCAAGATTTATGGAGTTCCATCTTGAGGCGCGGTATCCGAATGATCGGAAGAAGTTTTATCGAAAATGCACCAAGGATTTCACAACCCGGAATTTGAAGAAAATGAACGAGGTGTTTCAATGGTTGAAAAAGCAATAAAACAAACAATAAACGCTTTTATCAAGGAATTGAAAAAGAATAAAATAAAAGTCGCCAAAGTTATCCTCTTCGGTTCCCGCGTCTCGGGCCGGGCGCACGAATACAGCGATATAGATGTGGCGGTGGTATCACCCGATTTTGGGAAAAACCGGTACCGAGAAGGAGCGAAACTTTTTGAAATCGCCTGCGCCATTGATCCCCGAATCGAACCTGTCCCGATTTCGCTGTTATCCTATAAGAACGATACGTGGATTCCGATTATCTACGAAATCAGAAAAAATGGCATTGAACTGAAAGCAGCGTAGTCAAGCTGATACATCCATAATAGTTCCAACCGGCGGCCCGACACCTTCCTGGTTTCCCTCGGTGGCTCAGACACGCGTTCGAGCCAAAAGAAAACCGATTCGGCATTGGGTCGGACCGAGACCGATTCGGCATTGGCGTTCCATTGGCGTTCCTGGGGTCGGGCCTAATGCCATTAACTTAAGAGTTCCATTGGGTCGGACCGAGCCAAGAGATTGATTTTGCAATGAATGATATAACCTAAGAGGGGTAAATAGGGTCTTAAAGTGACTTTTTTGCCCACGAAAAGGGGCTTTTAAGAAGAACACAGATGCCGCGAGCCAATCGATATTTTATTCCCAACCAGGTATGGCATATAACCCATCGATGCCATAAGAGGGAATTTTTGTTTAAATTTGCCAAAGATCGACAGCGGTGGATGGATTGGCTCTTTGAATCGAAAAAGAGGTTCGGGTTAACCATACTGAACTACATGGTTACTTCAAATCACATCCACCTTTTAGTCATGGGAGAAAAAGATCAAGAAATCATCCCAAAATCGGTCCAATTGATCGCCGGAAGAACCGCACAGGAATATAACCAAAGGATTCACTTGCGGCATTTTACTCGGATGGGCAGCGTCACTTACTCGATCACGCCCCGGAAGTATTGGGCTTGGAACCAGTCGATGACAGCAGTAGGGACAAGGATTGGGAAAATGAAGTAAAAGATAAGATATGCCACGGAAAGCCCGATTAGATGTTCCTGGAACCTTGCATCACGTTATGGTAAGGGAGATTTTGTTCAGGCTATCTCTGGAAGAGATTCCTGTGATTGTTGTGTTCTATTATTAATGGGATATGGAAAACGATACGGATGTCCTTCGAAGAGTGGCCTATGACGTGGCTGATTCATATCGAGCCGGCAACCTTTCTCATCTTACCCGGCCCGAGTGGCGGCTAACCTGGAAAAACTTGACCGAAGAAGTGAAACGACGTTGTCCGGGATTTTCCAAACCTGAATACGACAAGGCCCTCAATGATGGGTTTACCGATTCTCGGTAAGGTATATCCCGAGGCCCTGAAGGAATACCCGCATCCCGAAGTTTGGGAGGTACCGGCCCTTATCAATGATGAAAAGGAAAAGTTTTGTTCCGGTAATTCATTCCAAAGTTCCCAAATAGATCCCGGCTATTTTGAGGGCCATTTCCATAATTTTTAACGGTTTTAACGGGGTCGGGCCACGAGAACTAATTGATCTGGCAGGAAATATTATTATCTGTGCCCTCTAAAATAGGCCTATAATGATTTTTTTGAGGCTAAAAAAGGCGGTTTTACCTATATGGCGAGGGCAAAACGACATAACACCAAAAGAGTTGACAACCGGTCTTTTTGTAGTACCATATAAAGACTGGAGGTGATGATATGAATATTTCAAAAGATATCAAGCCAATTACTTATCTAAAATCAAAAGTTCCCGATTTGCTGAAACAAATAAATGAAACGCACCGGCCCGTGATCATTACCCAAAATGGAGAACCCCGGGCCGTGCTCCAGGACCCTAAGAGCTATGAAAACATGAGAAACGCCATAGGGATTTTGAAACTCCTTTCCCAAGGCGAAGAAGACGTGAGACGCGGGAAAACAAAGTCTCAGGAAGAAGTATTTGCAAACATTGAGACCATTCTGAAAGAAAAAAGTTGCATAACTTTACTTGGTTTTCCAATCCCAGAGAAGTCTAAGAGCAAAAACAAATAAAGCCATAACCAAAGACACGCCGTAAATCACCATAACCGTTTTATTATAATCAGCTAAGGTAATCTCCGAACGGTCATCTCCCAAATAGGGCTTGTCGCGTTTCTCCCCATCATAAAAAACTGGTCCTCCTAACTGGATTTGCATGGCCCCGGCCAAAGCCGCTTCAGGGATGGCGGCTTTCGGACACTCAGCCTTGCCGCCGTCCCGTTTCCGAATTCGCCAAGCTTCTCCGGCCGAAAGGCCAAGAGGCCAGGCCAGGAGGCAAATCAAGAGAACAGTGATTCTGGCCGGGATATAATTAAGTAGATCATCCAGGCGGCCCGCGGCCCAGCCGAAATGAAGATACCGGCTATCTTTATAACCCACCATGGAATCAAGGGTGTTGACCGTTTTAAAGGCCATGGCCAAAGGCACCCCTCCTAAAAAGAGATAGAACAACGGAGCGATTACCCTTTCGGAAAGATTTACCGCCAGGGTTTCCAGGACCGCTTTCAAGATCTCCGGATAAGTCAGATATCCGACGTCGCGCCCGATGGTGCGATTCAACCTTTTTCGGGCCTCTGAAACCCGGCCATCTTTCAGCGCATTCACCACCCGGGCCGCTTCCTGATGAAAGGAACGGGTGGCCAAAGTGGAGTAGGCCAGAATCACAATCAACAGAGACTGGACCCAATTCCCGTATTTCCCGATCCAAACGATCATGAAATGGCAGACTAGAAAGATGACTGTTGGAAATCCAATGGCCAGCAAGAGACCGGTCCCTTTTCCCCAAAAAGGTGTTGCCGAAACCCTCTTTGATATAATTTCCAACCATTGAATTGAGAAACTAAGGCCTCGGACCGGGTGGGAAAACCACCTGGGATTACCCAGGACAAGTTCCAGAACATAAGCCAAGGCGAATTGGAAGGCAGTCATGGTTTAATCAAAGGCAAGCTATAGACTTGAAGCGCTGGTAAAGTTTAATTGCCTCACGTCCCCAATCCACGTGCCTCGCGCTTTCATTCCAGCCGAAAGGTCACCGGAATCTCGACCCCGATCTCGATCGGCTGGCCGTCTTTTTGAGCGGGAACAAACTTCCAATCTTTAACGGCCTTCAAGGCCGATCGATCGAGGAGGGAATAACCGGAGGAACGCTTGATTTCCAGAGAACCCACCGTACCGTTTTTTAAAACCAGGACCTTCAGCAATGCCGTTCCCTGCCAGCCCTGTTCACGGGCCGCGGCCGGGTAATAAGGTTCACGATTCTGCCCGTAGCGAGGCACGGCCAGGGAGGAACCAGCTCCGGATCTTTCGCCCGAGGAAAAAGAAACCAGGAGTTCTTTTCCAATCCCGCCTGAGGGATTTTGTCCGCCATGGCCTTTTTCTCTTGAGGTATTTTCCGGCTGGTTGACCCGAGGTACGGAGGATATCCCGGTACCGGTTTCTTTTTTTTCATTTTGGTCTGCTGCAGGAGGGATGGGGCTTTCTCCCGCAAAAGGTATTGGCTCCGGAACAATCGGATTCGATCCGGTCTGGGGTTGGGGATTCTTCTTATTTTTAACTCCCCCGGATGAACTGATTTTTTGAGGTTCTTTTAAAAAAGAAGGAGAAGACAAGTCCTGGGAAACCAGAGAAACCTTAATAATCCGGCTCTGGTCAAAGGAAAAAACCGATTGGGCCAGAAAAGGCCAGGAGAAAAGAAGAATTCCCAACACCCCCCCATGAAGAGCCAGGGCCCAAAATAATGACTTTAGAAAACCTTTAGGCATGTCTTTCCCGCCCGCCTAACAAGGTAATCCGGGGGGTCCCGGTAAACGGATTCTCATCCACCACCACCCGGGTCTTAAAAACCTTCTCGATAATTTCCTCTTTAATCACTTGATCCGGTGGCCCTATGGTTTCTATCTGTCCCTGACGAATCAGAATCAGCCGTTGACAGTATTGAGCGGTCAGGTTAATATCATGGGAGGCGACCAGAATGGTCAAGTCCTTTTGTATATTCAAATTGGAAATCAGATCCAGAATACCGACCTGGTGCTGGATGTCCAGAAAAGCCGTCGGTTCATCCAAGAGGAGCACTTTAGGTTCCTGGCAAAGGGCCCGGGCCAGGTAAACCCGCTGCCTTTCCCCGCTGGAAAGTTCAGCTAAAGATCGGTGTTCTAAATGTCTTATCTGCGTCCGGTCCATGGCCGCTTCGGCCAGATGGTAATCCCTGGACCCTTCCAGCTGAAACCGTTTCAGGTAAGGATAGCGTCCCATGAGAACCGTTTCCTGAACCGTGGGAGCAAAGATCAGCGAGGATTCCTGAGAAACCAGGGCCATATTCCTGGCGATTTTGTTTTGGGAGAAATGGGACAGGGATTGCCCTTCCCATAAAATCCTTCCTTCCTGGGGAACCAAAAGGCGGTCCAGGCATTTCAACAAAGTCGTTTTCCCCGACCCGTTCGGCCCGATCAATCCGATCAGCTCTCCAGGAGCCACCTCAAAAGTAATCCCTTGGATTACCCATTGGTGGATATAACGAGATCCGACCCTGTCTACCTGGATTAAAGGGTCCACGGTCTTCGCCTTAAATACAACAGATATAGAAAAAAAGGGGCCCCGAGAAAGGCCGTGACCACCCCCACGGGAAGTTCACTGGGAGAAATAACGGTCCGGGCCAGCAAATCGGCCCCGATCAGAAAGGAGGCCCCGAATAACCCGGAGGCCGGTAAAAGGAGGCGGTGGTCAGGTCCGAAGGCCATCCGCACCAGATGGGGAACGAGCAACCCCACAAACCCTATAATTCCGCTGAAGGCCACGGTGACACCGCACATCAGGGAAACAACAATCAAAGAGAGCCATTTGGCCCGTTCCACGTCCACGCCCAACTGGGCGGCCACTTCCTCCCCGGAGGCGATCAGATTAAAGGACCGGGCCATCCCATAGAGGAACACGGATCCGGCCAAAACAACCGGAATCATCACCCAGAGATCGATAAAACTCCCGCGGCTCAAATCCCCGTAAAGCCAAAAAAGCAGGGAGTGCAGCTTATCCCCGGAGGCGGTAGCCAGAGCGAACATGATCAGGGCGGCAAAGAAGGCATTGATGATGACCCCGGTTAAAATCAAGGTATTGGGATCGATGGCCCTGGCCCTCTGGGCCAGGGCCAGGACCAGACTGATGGTTATCAGTGCCCCCAGAAAAGCCATCACCGGGATTCCCCCCCAAAACATAACCCCGAAGAGGATCCCGGCCACAGCCCCCACTGCGGCCCCGCTGGAAACCCCCAGGAGGAAGGGCTCGGCCAAAGGATTGCGCATCAAGGCCTGAAAAACCACCCCGCCGGTGGATAAGGACCAACCGACGATCCCGGCCAAAATGACCCGGGGCAGACGAAGCTCCCAAAGGATGGCCCGGGAGGTGGAATCCAATCCGGCCCCCAGGAGTCCCTTTAAAACCGGTACACGAACTGAACCCAATCCCAGTCCCAGGGAAAAGGCCGCCAGGAGAATGAGGATCAGCAACCCGAGAATGGAAAAAAGTTTTTTGTAGGTTATCAAGATATTTCCTGCCCTTTATCCCCTAAAATCCAATGGTCAATTTTCATATAAGCCAACTCGTTCCTGATCTCTTTGGAATACCCTCTTATTTCAACCCGTTTACCAAAAACAGGACCATCCAAAACCAGCGTATGATATTCACCCTGCTCCCCGCACAGATCCAGGCCGGTCTCCCTTCCCAGGACCCTTAATTGTTCTAAAGAAGAGTCGGTCATCTCCCGGCCCAGCCAATCTTCTGTCAGCCACGGTTTTTTTATCCCGGAAAAGATCACCTGAAAGCGAAGTGAAAGAAGCCGGTTCAAGATCGTTCTCCGGTCTTTTCCCCAAAGAGGGGTAAAAACCTTCATCTCCGAGGGCCGGCTGCATTCCCGAATCCAATTGGGAAACCCATCCACCAGAGCAATATCTCCGGTAACCAAGGTATCAACTTCATATTTTGTTTTGATGGAAGCAATGGCCTTTTCATAATTTTCCTGGAAAGGTTCAGAGATTGTCAGGGTCCGGTGAGGAAGATTTAAGGCTTGGGACTGAGCTTTCATTATTAAGAGAGGATGGGCCAGAAAATCCGCCCCATCCGGTATAAAAGTCACCAGATTGACGATGGTAAAGCCTGACAACCGGGCTTCATAAAGGGCCAGCATGGAGTCCTTGCCGCCCGTCCAAAGAACCGCGGCTCTGGGAGAGATTGTCTGCATTCTTACACCGTTAATTGAGATCTAACATTTTATACAAATTAAAATAGCTTTGGTTAATTTTTTCCCAATTCCGGGTGAATAGCCTTGGCCAGGGCTTCCAGCCCGTCTATCAGGCGGGGCGAAGGCCGGTCCAGAAGATCAGAATCCAGGATATGGATCCGGCCCAGTTTGACGGCCGGAATCTGTCCCCATTGTCTCCAGCGGTCCTTTTTCTTCTCGGCCAAGGCCCCTCGTTCCATGGACGTAATCAGCAGGCCATCCGGCTTGGATCGAATCACCTGTTCCAGACTGTATTTCGGGTATTTGATGAGGTCATTTCCGCTGATGTTGATCCCACCGGCCAGTGTAATCAAATGATGATGAAAGGTGTCTTTACCCACCGTAATCAAAGGATGCTCGTTGATCTGCAAAAAAACCCGGGGCCGGGATAAGGGTAAACAGGCCTGAATGATCTGATCGGCCCGTCTCTTCAAAGAGCGAACCATGATTTCTGCCCGGTGCACCTGCTTAGTGATCCGGCCGATGGTTTTTACGGTTTCAAAAACGCCATCCAGATTTTTTGGATTGGTAATCAGGACCGGTATTTTAAAAACTGCCAACCGTTCCACCGATTCCTTTTCATTGCCGTCAGCCGTGGCAATGACCAGATCCGGCTTCAAGGCCAGGATCTTTTCAATATTCAGATCAATATAACTGCCCACATTAACCTTGGTTCGGGCCTCAGCCGGATAATCACAGTGCTTCGTCACCCCGATGATCCGATCGCCCAGTCCCAGGGCAAAGAGGATCTCGGTAATACTCGGGGCCAGGGAAGCGATCCGTTGGTAATCTTTTGGGACCACCTGTCGATTATAGACCTCAAAATCCTCCATCGCCCACAAGGAAGCAGGAAAAACCTGCCAAAAAAATAAAAAAAACGTTATTAAAAGTATAAACTGCTTATTCATTATTAATCCTATCGGGCGTGAAAAATCTCCGAAAAAACAAACGAAGCGACTTTGGACCCTATCAAGTGCGGAACCGGAATCCAGGTTTTTCTATAATCTCCTGGACCCCGGCCTCCGCCGGGGTGACGAGTTTTTAGGGATTTCAAAAATATATAGTTTATTTCTGATTTCTGACTCCTACCTCAACCTTATTATCCTAATATTTATAACTCACCCCAACCATAATCGATCTACCCGGTGTCGGATAGCCTTGATCGGAGAAACTGGTTCCCGCTTGCTCCAGGTAACTCTGATCAGTCAGGTTCAACAGGGAGAGGGTCCCCTCCCAATGGTTTCCAAAGGGATGACTCGCCTTGAAATCCAGGGTATAATAAGCCCCGATCTTTTTTTCCAACTTGGTGACCGCCGGGAAGGCACTGAAGTCATCATAATAGATAAGGCGCTCTCCAAGAAACCTGGCGATCATATTCAAGCGGGTTTTGCAGGGAGCGAGATAACCGATGGTCAGCCGGGCCTGATGTTCGGGAACGGCCATGGCTTTCCGTTCGACCAATTCCAGGGAATTGGTCAAGGCATCCTTTAATTCCAGATTTTTCTGTTTCGAATCCAGATAGGTGTAACCCAGAGAAAAAGTCAGTTCCTTAATCGGATTCCATTGAACCCCGGCTTCCCCTCCCCAGGTATTCTGTTCATTCACATTCTGCGGCTGCCAGGTTCCGCTGGCATCCGGGACCCACTGAATCTTATTCCTGACCTCCCAGCGGAATAGCCCGAGGGAAAAAACTGCTTTTTTATCATTCAATGCCTGATCGAAATTGATTTCATAACTGGTCCCTTTTTCCGGGGAAAGCTGTGTATTCCCAGCCCCGGGCCAGAACAGATCATTGAAGGTTGGGGGCCGAAAAGCCTGACCGTAATGCATCTTGATGTTGGTCCGCTCCAAAGGCGAATAAATCAACCCCAGGTCCGGGCTGACCTCCGAACCATATCGGGAAGTACGATCATAACGGAGTCCCCCGATCAAGCGCACCTGGGATAGGGCCTGCCAATGTTCCTGGGCAAACAAACCCCAGATAGTGTTGTCCGGCGTCCATCGGGTGGTTGTTATTACCGAGGTTTCCAGGTCTTTTAATTGTTGTTCCCCTTCCAGGGACTCCTGGCGAAAATCAACTCCTAAGGTCAATTTATGATCTTTATGGAAACCCCAGCGGGTATTTAAAGAGCTGCCGTAAATATTGGCCTGATAAGTCGAATGGTCTTCAACGGCCGAAGTAAGTCCCAGGTACCGTTGTCGAAAGATAAGTTCGTAATAGTCCTGGTAGGTCTGCCAGTTCACTTGAAGACTGTCCAAAGGTTCCCATTGTAATCGCAGGGTATTGTTAAGGAGTTTGTCGTCTTGATGATCAAACAGGCTGGTGACCTGGCTGTTCCCGAAGATCGGAGAGGACCCGGCAGCCGGCTTAGGGCCGGGGACGCCCAAATTGTCCTGGTGGGCTGAGGTCAACAGACTCAGGGATAACCGGTCTCGTGCCTGATATGTCAGCTTGGAGGAAAAATCCTGGGCCTCATACTTGGAATTGTCCCGATGTCCGTCTGAAGATTTAGCACCGGCGTTTAATAGATAAGCGAAGCGTTCCAGGGTCTGTCCATGTTCGGCCTGCACTGTTCGAGTATTGAAACTGCCGTAAGAAATACCGGCCCCAAAAGAGGGTTGAAGAGGTGGTTTTTTAGTGATGACATTAATGACCCCTCCCATAGCATTGGCCCCGTAGAGATGAGAAGTGGGCCCCCGGACAATTTCTATTCGCTCAACATGGTCAAGGGGAATTTGGCTTAAGTCAGCTGACCCAAAAGTTACGGAATTGGTCGGCCGGCCGTCGATCATGACCAGCACCTGGGAAGCACTGGAACCCCGGATGCTGGCCGACTGGGCCGAACCCAGGGAGCCATATCCGGTAACATCGACCGAGGAGGTTTCTTTAAGCAGTTCCCCGACATTTTTGGCCGAGGAGGCCGATATTTCCTGAGCACCCAGGACGATAACGGCATTGGGGACATTTTTAATTTCTTCTTTGGTCCGTGTACCGGTGACCACCACTTCTTCCATCCGGACCAGGGGACCATCGGCCCAGCAAAGGGTTAAGTTCATCAACCACAATCCCGCAACAAAAAAACCAAAACAACAGCGTTTCATTTCTTTCTCCTTTCCCTCGAAAGAGGTTTGGTTATTTTGCCGGCCCAGTATCCTGACTGACGGCCCCCTACTTTCCTCGCCTTCCCATCCCCGGTCATGCGGGACAGTGGCCTGCTGGGATTTCGTTCCGTCTACAGTTGCGGGGCAGTGCTGGTTTTTCCAGACTTCCTGGGACCCGGCAATATTTGTGGTTCAAGGTTCAAGGTTCAAGGTTCAAGGTTTTTTTAATTACCTTCCACCTTGTACCTTACACCTTTAACTGGGCCGCCAGTAGAATTTTTTTTCCCTGGCCTTCCCTGAGCAGAATTTCCATTTCATGCAAAACCCGGCTTCGAAACTGCGACCAGTTCTCCCCGCCCGGGAAATGAAATTTTTTCAGGTTATAAAAATACCGGGGATTGATTTCAGAATTTTTTCCCCTGACGTCCTCCCAGGATTTTCCGTCCCAGTCCCCCATATTCATCTCCCGGAAAGCCGGACGAGAGACGGGTTTGACCTTCCGGTTTTGGCAGATAATTCCGGCGGAGTCGACGGCCCGTATTAGATCGCTGGCATAGACCTGATCCAAGGAAATACCTTTTAGATGTTCAGCCAGACTCTCCATCTGTTTTTTCCCCCGGATGCTCAGCTTCAGATCGGTGAAGCCTAAAAATTTTCCTTGACCCTGACGGACCACTTCCCCATGACGGACCAGGAAAAGACGGGCCGGTTTTTTTAAATCAGGCATAACAAGATATTCCTACGATATAGATCAGGGCCCAAACCTCACTGGATTCTATGACCGCCCCCAGGATATCCCCGGTGATCCCCCCCACTTTTCTGAGAAAATACCAGCCGCATAGTAAACTCCAGGTCACAGTGACCATGATGAGGCCCAAACCATAAAAGCCTGAAAAAAACAGGATCGGGACCCAGGAAAAAAGGGTGGCCCAGAAAAGTTCTTTTTTGCCTGTTCCGGTGACCAGGGCCTGACCCAGCCCCCCTCCCGGCCGGGCATACTTAAACAGGAAAGCCAGAAGAACCGGAGTCCAGCGGCTGACGGCCGGTATGAGGATGATCCACCTCCACAGGGAAGGAAATGACATAATTTCTCTCAAAAGCAGATATTTGATCCCCAAAATCAGGATCAGTCCGATGACCCCCATGGTTCCCAGGTGAACATCCTTCATAATGGCCAGGCGTTCTTCCCGATTGGTTCCCCCATAAAGGCCGTCCAGACAGTCGGCCAGGCCGTCCAGATGCAGGGCCCCGGTCATGAGCACTCCAAAGATCACCAGCAGGCCGACGGACACAGGAATGGCGAAAAAACGATGGGTTCCATAATAGAAAGCCCAGGAAAGCCCTCCTATAATCAACCCGATGGCCGGATAATATTTTCCGGCGGCAACGATGGCAGCCGGATCAGCTTCTCCCCGTTTACCCAGAGGAATAACAGTCAGAAAACGAAGGGCCAAGAAAAATGAGTTCACTTCACGATCCCCTTAACGACCAGAGGGATTCCGGCTACCATCAAAATCACCTGATCGGCTATTTGGGCAATCTCCTGCTGCAGACGTCCGCTCAGGTCCCGAAAATGCCGGGCCATAGCATTTTCCGGAACAATCCCCCACCCCACTTCATTACCGATGAGGATCACCGGGGTTTCGATTGCCTTCAGGGAGGCCATCAGCTCATCAAATTTTTTATGAACCCTCTCCCCTTCTTCTCCGGCAACCCCCAACAGATTGCTCAGCCATAAAGTCAGGCAATCGACGACCACAACGGAACAGGGTTGCTTTATGTTTTCAAGGCGGGTGCTCAAAAGCAGAGGTTCTTCAATGGTTTGAAAGGCCGAACCTCGTTCTTCCCGGTGTCGGTGAATCCGATCGGCCATTTCAGCATCCAGACCCTGGGCGGTGGCGATGTAGGTTCGAGGGGAAGGAAGGTTTAAGGCCCATTGCAAGGCCAGCCGGGTTTTCCCACTTCGGGCCGGTCCGGTAATAAGAGTCAGGCGGGCTTGTTGATTTATCCTGGGGTCCAAAACAAAAAATCCTTAAGTCCAATTTATTGAACTTAAGGACGGCACCCAGTTTACTTGATCCATTAAGTCGAAGCCCCTCATGTCCAACGCTTATCGGGGATTCTTGATAAAGGCAGGTCTTCTGACTTCCGGATCATCCTACTTTCCACCCCTTCCCGTCCGCCTTAAACGGACAGTGGCTCTCGCGGATTTCGTCCCCGGTCACAGCGGCGGGACCGTGACGGTCTTGAACCGTCTTCCCTTTTAAACCGGTTTTGGTACCTTTATGAACAAGAATTTATCCGAATAACCGATGATAGTCAATATAAAAAAAATGACAAAATTGTATTTATAGACGATTGGAAATCATTCTTCAAAAGTCTTACTAAATATGGTAATATTTAAAAAATTTTTTGCTTTTTGGCAACCAGGCAGCCGGGTTCGATCAGGTTAACATCATGGTCTCGGCCTTGAATTGGAATATTGACCGGAATCCATATTTTTTGAGGTAATGGTGTGCGAATCAACGCGCCTTTAATTATCTTTGACCAGGTCGCTGAATGTCGATTCGGGAAGGCCACGGTTAAGTTGATAAATGCCAACCCCTCGGTCCCCTATCTTGAAGGGGCCGCCTTCGACCTGGGCGGTAATACTGTTTTCCTGGATGATAAAAATAAAATCAAAATCCAACTGAAGGAGAAGATCGGCCAATCCTACAAGATTCTGATAAGATATAAAAATTAGAATAAGAAGATTGACAGACTCGTAAAAGTCGTCATTCCCGCGCAGGCGGGAATCCAGATCATTCGTAACTAACTAAAAATACTGGATTCCCGTTTTCACGGGAATGACGAAAATGGGCTTTCGGTGACTATTTACGAATTCGTCAATATGGATGAGCTGGATTAATTGATGCTGGCCGAAACCACTTATACGCGTTTTGCCCAATTCTATGATGCCTATGTCGGGAATTATGCCCGGGACCTGCCTCTTTATCTAGCCTTGGCCGCAAGAGCCCAGGCTCCGATTCTGGAAATCGGCTGCGGCAGCGGAAGAGTTCTCTTACCACTGTTACGAGCCGGGCATCCGGTCACCGGCGTGGACATTTCCGGAGAGATGCTCCGATTGGCAGAAGAAAAGCTGAATAAAAACTCATTACGAGAGAGAGGTACTTTATTGAATCACGATTTTGTGGACCAGGCCCTGACCCGAACCTATGGTCTGGGTCTGGTCACTTTTTATACCTTTAACTATCTTCTTTCCCCGGAGCAGCAGAAGGCTTTTCTGGATCATGTGGCTGAGACTTTACTGCCGGGCTCGGCCATCGTCCTCCATTTATTCTATCCCAATCCCCTGCTCCATCCTGATACCGCCGGGAAATGGATAGAAAAAGGACCCTACCGGGTAGCCGGTGAAACGATCTTCTTGCAGGATCTTCGCCGCATGTCAAACCCTCACCTGGAAGAGCGAATACAAGCTTTCGTTTTCGAATCCGGTCACCGGGAAGAAATCAGCACCTTTCGTCGTTATGTTACTCAAGCCGATATCTATCGGCTGTTACTGGACTCAGGATTTGAAACAACGGTTTTAATTGATGACTTTGATTTACTAAAACAGACTCCCCTGATTCCCGAGGCGGTGACCACTAAAGAATTCGTGGTTATGGCCCAAAAACCGTAAAAAGGGAAAAGATGAGTAATATTTTGTAACACTTTAGCTTTATGAAAAAATAATTATCAGACAGGATTAACAGGATTTACGGGTTTTTGCTCAGGCTCCGTAAGACCCTGAGCAACTTCAATCCGCTTCCAGCGGAAACTGATGACTCTGTCCATCAGGTGATTCGTTTTGTGCCTTTCTTCCGGAAAGGCACAAAAATCAAAGTAATCCTGTAAATCCTGTCTAAAATAGTGTTTGAATTTTAAAAACTAAACAGATACAAATTTTTAGTATATCCACAGGAGGTAAAATTATGGCTGAGCTAGTGACCATCAGTAAGGATGAAGAAATTGCCACCCTGTTTTTGAACCGGCCGGAGGCCTTCAATGCCTTCAATCTGGAAATGGTCGAAGGACTTGCCGGCAATCTTATCACCCTGGCTGCCGATCAAAAAATCCGGTGTCTTATCATTACCGGCGCGGGAAAGGCCTTCTGCGCCGGAGGGGACCTGAAATGGATGTTGGGCTTTGCCGGGGGATCCCCCGCAGCCGTCCATGAGCTGGCAGCCCGGTTCCATCTAGCCATCCTGGAGATCAGGCGGATGGCGAAACCGGTCATCGCCGCTATCAACGGCATTGCCGCCGGAGGAGGGTTCTCCCTGGCCCTGGCCTGCGATTTCAGAGTGATGGCCGAATCCGCCCTTCTGCGACAGGCCTATACCTCAAGCGGACTGTGCATCGACGGTGGTGGATCATTCACGCTCCCCCGCCTGGTGGGGACAGCCCGGGCCATGGAAATCATGGCCTTTGATGAGCCGATCCCCTCGGCACAGGCCTTAGCCTGGGGATTGGTGACCAAGGTGGTTAAAGATGAAAGGACTCTCGAAGAAGCCATACGTATGGCCAAGGGGCTGGCCCAAAAATCCATTCATTCTTTCGGCTGGTCCAAGAGACTGATCACCGATTCCTTCAATACCTCTTTTGAAACTCAAATTGAACAGGAACGGAGGGGCATTAGAAGTTGTGCGGCCCACCCGGAAGGGAAAGAGGGCTTACTGGCCTTTACCGAAAAACGAAAACCGGTCTTTGTTTCTAAGTAATCTGACAGGATCAACAGGATTTACAGATATTTTGCTCAGATTCCAGAGGACCCTGAGCAACTCGATCTCCTTTCGGCAGGAGCAAATGCTTTTTCCCGCAAGATGATTCGGTTTGTGCCTTTCTTCCGGAAAGGCACAAAAAATAAATAATCCTGTAAATCCTGTCTAATAAAGTTTTAAACTTCAGCATGCTGAACAGATTCAAAAATCCTTTCGACAGTCGATTTGAAGGACCAACCGGATCGAAGGATGGATTGATAACCATTATGACAGAGAAGGAGATTAGAAATGTCTATCCCCAGAGATATGGATGAAAAAAAGAAATTATCCGCTGTATGCGGATTATTTTGTCCTTCCTGCACGGTCTATATAGGCACCCAGGAAGACCCCCCAAGACTCAAGGCTATTGCCGGTCGATTTCAATTACCGGTCGAAGAATGGGAATGCGAAGGATGTCGCTCGGAAAGACGAAGCTATTACTGCAGAAATAACTGCAAAATGGTGGCCTGCGCGGCCGAGAAAGGTATTGAGTTTTGCGGGGAATGTGATGATTATCCCTGTGAGGAATTAAAAAAATTCCAGGCCGAACGTCCCCACCGGATTGAACTCTGGGAATCCCAGAGAAGGATTGCCGAAATCGGATTTTCGGAATGGTTCGAAGAAATGGTTGACCATTATTCCTGCCCCAAATGCCGGACCATCAATTCCGCTTATGATAGAGTCTGCCGGGTCTGCGGATCAGAACCAAGCTGTCGCTATGTCCAATTGCATCAAGGTGAAATTGACAAGTCTCTTATCAGATCGAAATAGCTCAGGGCTAAGCCGCAACAATTGTTCTAAGGAGTTAGGTCGTCATTCCCGCGAAGGCGGGAATCCAGGTTATTGCCAAAGCATCAAAACTCCTGGACGCCGGATCTGGTCCGGCATGAGGGGAACAAAAATGCCCTGGACATTAATCCGAGGTTATTTTCGTATTAAACCGCCATGCCTTTGGGGGCACTACGAGCCGGTCAGGTCCCCCCGACCTAAAAGGAGGCTTCTGGCCGATCGGCTATGCCGATCTTTTAGGAGACTCCTGGAAGGTGTCGGGCAAGAAGCCGGGACATGAAAATTGTGGTTCTCCGAACTCCCGAACTAAAAGCTTGATCTCTCGCCCGCTCCGCTAGAGCCCAAAGAGATCACTGAGGACGATTTGATTTTTTCATTGCGGTTGAGAGGACCGCAATGAAAAACCGGTCCAGCGAAACTAAACCATTGTTATCCGAAATTCAGTTCATAGCGAACGGTATACCGGGCCAGGACCTCTGC
Source organism: Deltaproteobacteria bacterium (assembly GCA_016208255.1). Lineage (GTDB taxonomy): Bacteria > Desulfobacterota > RBG-13-43-22 > RBG-13-43-22 > RBG-13-43-22 > RBG-13-43-22. Next base: position 19,025 of record JACQYK010000158.1, read on the forward strand.
CACCCTTTCCCGGAGGGTCTCTTTCGATACCCCGGGCGAAGGGGTGATGGTGATGGTAACCAGGGAGCCATGAACCTTGTCTTCGGTCACCAGGACCTCAATTTTTTCAACCATCCCCTTTAAGGCGGAAAGTTCCTGCTGATACACTTTCCGGATGCTCTCCCACCGCAAGGCCGGCTTGAATATCTTTCCCACCGGAGTGAGAGGGATCTGGGGAATAATAAAAACCTGTTTGGGCACAGCCGCCCGCTCACCCACCTCTTGCCGAAGGTATTCCAGAATTTCATTCTCGGTCATGGCCGCCCCTTGTTTCAGTTCCACATAGGCCACAGGGACTTCTCCGGCATGGGGATCAGGACTGCCCACGGCGGCGGCCACCATGACCTCGGGGAGTCGATACAAGGGTTCCTCAATTATCGCCGGGTCGATATTATGACCACCGCGGATAATGAGTTCTTTCCTCCTTCCGGTGAGCCAGAAATAGCCGTCTTTATCCTGTCTTCCCAGGTCCCCGGTATTAAACCATTCCGGAAGGGGCCAGATACGCTTGTTGTGGGCCTCCTCCAGATAACCCTGAAAGACATTAGGCCCCTTGATACAGACCTCCCCGATTTCGTCGGTCTCCGCTTCCCGGGAGAACCGGCCTTCTTCATCGACCAGGAAGACCTTCATTTCATGATAGGGAAGCCTCAGGCCGATGGATCCGATCTTTCGTTCGCCGTAGAAAGGATTCAAACAGGAGACACAAGTACCCTCGGTCAGTCCGTAGCCCTCGATGATTTTCATACCGCTGTGGGCTTCAAAGCGTTTGAAAAGCTCCACCGAAAGTGGAGCAGCTCCGCAGACCAGATAGCGGAGCGAAGAAATATCCGCATTCCCTTTGGGGATATCCAGAAGCACGGACAGGATGGTCGGGACCGCGGAAAAGGCCACGGCCCGGTAATGTTCCACGATATTGTAAAAATTTTTCATCACCGATTGGTCACGGTATCCCTGGGCCGAAAGGATCACCACATGGGCACCGATGGATAAAGGAAAAGATCCGGTAACCATGGTCCCATTGACGTGAAACAGGGGGAGGCCGCCGAGGATCACCTCTCCGGCATAGAGTTCAGGACCCCAGGACATCATTTGAGCCATGACCGCCTCATTAAAATGAGTATGGGGAGCTAATTTGGGGGTCCCCGTGGTGCCGCCGGTATGATACATGGAAGCAATGTCCTCGGGGTTGATAATACGGCCCGAATCAAGCCGGTCTCCCCGGTATCTTGGAAGACAATCCTGGAAGCTGTAGATCCCTTCTTTTTCATCCCCGGGCCCATAGACGCTTACCAGGGCCTTGAGGTTTGGAAGATCTTTCTTGATGGCATTGGCCTTTTGCCAGATGTCCGCTCCCGGAAATTCACCCAGGGTCACCAGGACCTTGGTTCCGGCCGCCAGGCAGATATCCCGGATGGTGGGGGGGGCCAGCAGGGAATTGATCGGGTTAACGATACCGGCGGCTTCTCCACCCCAGAGGATATAGTGAGTTTCGGGCAGGTTGGGCAGGAGGTAGGAAATAACATCACCTGGTCCGACGCCAAGGTCGTGAAAAAAATTGGCCGATTGGGTGATATGGGACAAAAAATCACGGTAAAGGATTTGTTGGGGATTGGCATAGCCCTCACCCGTCAGGAAAAAACTGACCGCCGGGGCACCCGGATTGATGGCCGCGCCCTGTTTGAGCAGGTCATAGGTATTGAAGGCCTTGATCCTTTCCCGGATGGGAATTTTCTCAAAGGCTTCTATATCGGAAATTGTTTGGATCTTTATTTTTTCTTCGACCATGTCACCCTCCTGTCTGGGTTTAGAATTTTGTTTGTTTCCATTAATCTTCATAACAAATAAAGTGAAAAAAGTAAAAAAAATATGGTAAATTAGAATAAAATAAACTGGTCGGAAATCCTATGAATCGAATAGGCGCTTAATCAATTCTTTCCCGGAAGATTTAAGGCAAAGGTATTTGAAAGGTAGCCTGTAATGTTTAAACGCCATGCCCCGCCTTTGGGGCGTGGCACCACGAAACGGTTGGCTTTGCCAACCTAAAAAGGAGACTTCCAGAGGAAGTCGGGACATGAAAACAGAGCTCGATGACTCTGAACTCTATTTTCGTATTAAAAATAAAAGGAGGGCAGGATGAACGACGAAAAATATGAAGAAGCCAGGGCCCGGGTAAGAGAATTAAAACACTTCTATCGAAATTTAACCACCTACATTATGGTTAATATTCTCCTGATTATTATCAATCTGATCACCAATCCCGGAAAATTATGGTTTTTTTGGGTGACTGTTTTCTGGGGCTTTTTTATCCTGCTCCATGGTTTGAGAGTTTTTGTCTTCAAAGGGAAATTTCTGGGAAAAGCATGGGAGGAAAAAAAGATAAAAGAGATAATGGAAAAAGAAAACCGGCCTTAAGAATGCCGTTTGATTCCCTCTCGAAACTCGGCTAAACCAGCATACGAATCATCAGCAGTAAACCGTCATGCCACGCTTTTGGTGGCGTGACACCACGAAACGGTTGGCTTTGCCAACCTAAAAAGGAGACTTCCAGAGGAAGTCGGGACATGAAAACAGAGCTCGATGGACTCCGAACTCTATTTTCGTATTAAAAGAAAGGCTAGGAATGACTAAGTCCAAAGTGGCCATGCTCAGGACCAACCCCCAGAATGTTTTAATCGATATCGAACGTCTCTTTGAGCTGGCGGAAGGTCCCCAATTCCTTTCTTCCACTATCCCCACCATCCTGAAAGATAATATTAGCTGGCATTATCCTTTTCCCTCGGCCAACACCACCCCCTGGCAGCTCGAAGGAACCATCCTGGCCTTAAAGAAACATGGGTTTCAAAATATCTCCTGTGTCCAGAACAAGACCGAGGTAACCAATGCCTATAAAGGGGAACGTCTCAACTTATATACCCCGGTTTTTTCGGCCTATGATATCCCCGTCCTCTATAATTTCAAAGAAGAGGACATGAAATGGATCCCTTATCAACCTAAGGCCTCCCTGATGGCCCTGGATAAAATCTATCCCCAGGGGCTCCGGATCCCGGATTATTTTATCGGTAAAAATATCCTTCATCTACCGACTATGAAATGTCATATTTATACCCAGACGACCGGGGCCCTAAAAAATGCCTTCGGGGGTCTCTTAAACCATAAACGCCATCAGACCCATTCGGTCATTCATGAAACCCTGGTCGACCTGCTGGCCATTCAAAAAGAAATCCACCCCGGACTCTTTTGCATCATGGATGGAACAACGGCCGGAAACGGGCCGGGACCGCGGATAATGAAACCTTTTAAAAAGGATCTATTTCTGGCCAGTGCCGATCAGGTGGCCGTGGATGCCGTGGCCGCTAAAATCATGGGATTCGACCCGATGGAGATCAAGTATCTCCGCTTGGCTCATGAAAAGGGATTAGGGACCGCTGTCATTAATGAGATCGATCTCGTCGGAGATTCAGACCTGATCCATGAAAACTGGGGATTTAAAGTCGGTTACAGTTTCCATAAGTTTGCCGGGTGGGTGACCTGGTTCGGCCCAACCAGTTTTTTGCAGGATCTTTTCACTAAACCGCCCCTGTTGTATCTGGGAAATTTTTATTCCTATTTCTACCATGATGTCCTGCACTGGCCTTTTCAGGAGAAAAAGATCTATCAAACCTGGCTTCAGGAGTCTCCCTGGGGCCAATTGTTTGAGACCTATCAACAGCAGGGAGTTTTGGGAAAAAAAGGCCCAGACCACGGAGAATGAAACCTGCTCCAAGACCTTTAATAGCCGTCTTCCCAAAGACGCCAGCGCGGACGTAGTGCCGGCCCAACTGATGAATGGGTCTTTGGAGGAATGGACCGGGGCAAAGGGAGGGATCTGTCCCGAACCATAGGAGGTCCTTGGATAAATGATTTAGATATTGAACAAATTAATTAGTTCGCATCCGGAAATGCCTTTTCCGGATGCGAACATAGAGATGCCGGCTTTCCTCTATGGTCAGAAACCCTTTAAAAAAGGGTTTCTGACGAGAGCTTCGTCCCAGAATCGAAGTGTTTCCATCCGGAAATTCAAATTTCCGGATGGAAACTAATTAAAATAATAATATCAGATAGATTTGTCAGTATAATTTTATTTTGATATTGACAATACCGGAACTTCCTGATATTGAAAGGAAACTATTCAATATATGGTTAGAGCCAAGGAGACAAGAGTTGGGAACAACACTAACACCAATGACCATAGATGATCGCAAAGCCATTATTGATATTTTCAACTACTATGTTTAAAACAGTTTTGCCGCTTATCCAGAAAGGAAGCTTCCATATGAGTTCCATGATACGCTCCTGAACATGTGTCAGGGATATCCGAATGCGGCCGTTAGAAATGAATCTGCTGATGCCGTCGGATTTGGAATGCTTCGACCATACAATCCGATGCCGGCGTTTTCCAGGACCGCCGAGATCACCTATTTTATCAGGCCAGACCACACTGGCCATGGACTCGGAAAGCGCCTTCTTGACTTTCTGACTGATGAAGGCAGGAAGAAGGGCATCACCAGCATTCTTGCGAGCATCTCATCACTGAACGAAGGCAGCATTAGATTTCACGCGAGACATGGATTCCTCGAGTGCGGCAGGTTCAAGAGCATTGGCCAAAAGCAGGGAAAGGTATTTGACGTGGTGTACTACCAAAAGATGCTCTAACCCGTCACTCCAGCCGACGCCAAACGGCGCGGCTGAATTCTGCCGTTGGTGCCGCTTACGGCGTCGCCAATGTGGCGTTGCCCTTATCGGGTCCATGGCCCAGTCGGCGCCGCCACAGTGGGACCAACCAGGCCATTGGACATCGGTGTCACTTGCTTGCATGGCCTTCGGCCCCGCAAGCGGCGTGCCACGGGTCAACGCCGCATTAATCTGAAGACGACAGAGCCTTGGTCCCGGCTTTGATGATTCGGACCAGATCGATGACCCTTTCCACCAGCATCCTGGCCGACAGGACCCCGACTTCATCCTCCAAAGTCATATGTCTTATATCCTTTTCAAAACGCCCCTTTCCCTCCCGGCTGGAATAGGCCCCGGCCCCGAGTTGGTATAAACGGCTGTTGGCCAAAATCATCTGGTGAGAAAGAAAAAAGATATCTATACTCGATAAAGTTGTTTCCAGTCCTGCCCCCCGAAAAAAAGCCACAGCCATGGCCCCGCCGATTTTATTCTTAAGCGGCAGCTTATAAAACTTGCCATGGACAAAGGCCCGGGTGCGGTCCATCCAATCGGCCGTCAACCCGGAAAGCCTCCCGAAATGAGCCGGGGAGGCGACCAGGATGCCGTCAGCTTCCAATAGTTTGGGATAGATCGGGGCCATATCATCCTCCTGGGCACAGATCTTTTCCGGAGTCTGCTTATTGACGCACCAGTTGCAATGCAGGCAGGGGCCAATCTTTTTTCCCGCCAGATTTATGACTTCGAACGACACATCCTTAAGATTTTTAGTTGGTGAAAGGCCATATTCAAGCAGGGCCGACACATTCCCTTCTTTAATCTGACTGCCGCTGATACCAAGGATTTTAATCATCTCGTCTCCCATGGTTACTATAAAGCATGACCAGATCCGGAAAATAGGATTTGTAAAAGCCGCGATCCCGGGTTAAAAATCGATCCGCTTTGATCACAGCATGAGCCCCGATAAGAAAATCGGTGATAATCCGGTCACGCTTTCCGCCTTTTTCCTTATATTGTCCCCACTTCTCTCCAGCCAGGTAAGCCGTATCGTTACCCAAAGAAGAAATAGAAATGTTCAGTACCTCCAAGGTTTGGTCCAATAAAGGTCTATTTTTAAATTGAGGAACAAGTTCGGCATAAACGATATCACAGATAATCAGTCCTCCTTGGTCAAAAGCTGTTTTAAGGAGGTTTGTCGATGACTCAATAAACTTCTTATCGGGCAGAAATATATCCAACAATATGTTAGTATCTACCGCTGTGATCACCTTCCTCGGACCTCTTCAATATATCGATCGGTATCGGAGGCCTTTTTCAAAATCCCCTTGACCGTCTCGACCGGATGTCTCTTCTGGCTGCTCTTTTGAATCAGGAGCCCTTGATCCGTAGGAACGAATTCAATTTCAACATTTTTATTGAGTCCAAACCTTTTGCGGAAATTATTGGGGATGGTGATTTGTCCCCGATCTGATATTTTCATATTTATTACCTCCGAATTACATATTCAATTTATCATACTATACCGATTATCATTCGGTCAAGCCCTTTTCTCTACCTTGCGTTCTTTAAACCCGAAGCCTAACGGACTTCTAATGCTTCCCGGATACCGGTCAGATGATGATGGCCCTCTTCATGGGCGCAACGCAGGTTGCGGGTGTGCCGGCTGTTGCCCCCGCGGAAGGCCTTGGGTGCGCTTTCGAGTAAAAGGACGGTAGCCCCGGCCTCTCTGGCCGTCATCGCCGCGCAAAGGGCGGCATTGCCTCCGCCGATTACCAGGACATCAAAAATTTCGGATTCCTTAGGAAGGGGGAGGGAGTCCGCCCCCTCCAGGTGTTTCCTTTTTTGCTTGAATATCATGGAATATAATTTTACCATATTTGGATTAGGATTAAAAACCTTCAAATACTGTATCAGCTTTGCTGTTTGAAAAGAAATAAAAAGGAGCGAATATTATGAAAATCAAAGCCAACGGTATCGAAATGAAGTATGAATTATCCGGCCAAGGGAAAACCCTGGTGCTGATTCACGGCTTCACCGACAATCTGAATATGTGGTACAACCAGGTTCTAGAATTTTTCAAACACTACCAGGTGCTCACTTACGACGTCCGCGGATTCGGTCAGACTGAAAAGGCCGTCGGTCCTTATTCGATGGACATGTTCGCTGTGGACCTCCACGAACTGCTCCTGGCCCTCGGCCTTTCAAGGGCCTGTGTTCTGGGATACTCTATGGGCGGCCGCATCGCCCTTGAATTTTGCCTGAAATTCCCTCTGGAGGCCACCGGCCTGGTTATGGCCAACAGTGTGGTCGGGGCACCGATCACCCCTGAACGGGAAGAACGCACCAAAATGATGATCGAGATGATTCAGGGAGGCAACAATGACCTGATTTCGGAGGTTATGACCGTCAATTCTTTCTCCCCGGGCTTCAAAGAAAAGGACCCGACCGTATTTAATCAATATAAAGCCATCAAACTGCAGAATGATCCCGCCGGCTACCTTCCGGTGATGATGGCCATGGGGGCCGCGGCCCAGACCGCCGTTGATCTCGATCGGATCCAATGTCCGGTCCTTATCCTGGCCGGGACAGCCGATATGTTTATGCCCTTAAACGTGGCCGAAGAAATGCAAAAAAAAATAAAAGGGGCCGTTTTGAAAACCTTTCCCACCGGCCATATCGCCGCCATTGAAGCCCCTAAAGACTTTAATGAGGCGGTTCTGGGTTTTCTGAATAAAACACAATAGATAAATACTCTAAGACCCTTTTTCATCATTCCCGAATGGTCGCAGTTTGAAAAACAGGGCTCAAGGTTACTTTTAGATCCATCTTTTTTTCATGCCTGGAGGTGTCATCCCCCTGGTGGGGCATGACGGTTTATCGGGAATCCAGGTTTTTCAAAAAACGGATATTCATATTAGTTTAGCTTTTTGAAATCAAAATAGTGTTTAGACAGGCTTAACGGGATTACTTGGATTTTTGTGCCTTTCGACCTGTCGGCATGCAAGCATGCAGACAGGCATGGGGAAGAAAGGCCCAAACTCAATCGCCATAACGAGAAGGATCAAGTTCCGCTGGAAGCGGACTGAGGTTGCTCAGGGTCTTCCGGAGCCTGAGCAAATCACAGTAAGTCCTGTTGATCCTGTCTGATAATTCTTTTTAATAAGACTATGGAAGCCTTTTTTAAAATACGCCTTTTCCCCAGAAAAGGGCGCTACGTATTTGCCAAACGGGACTTTACCCGGGATTCGGTTTTAGAACGGGCGCCGATCATTGAAATTTCCCGGGAGGATTGGCAGATCATCCAAAAGACCTGTCTCCACAATTACGCCTTCGGCTGGGGCCCGGACCAGGATCAGGCCGCCATCGCCCTGGGCTGGGGTTCCCTGTTCAACCATTCCTATGAGCCCAATGCTTTTTACCGGAAAAATCTCCGGGAACAAATGGTCGAATTCATCGCCCTGCGGGATATCCGTTCGGGAGAGGAAATAACGGTCAATTACAGCGGTCACCCTTACGGGAAGCAACCGATGTGGTTTGAAACGGCCTGAGATAGTTTGGAAATGAGCTAATTCCAAATTTATATAAATATATCAAAGTAATAGGGATCATTTAAAATGCTCATTTAGTTAAAAGCTTTTTCAAGGCATTAATTTCTCGGACTCGTAAATAATCATCGATCCCTCATTTTGTCATTCCCGTGAAAACGGGAATCCAGTTTTTATTAAAGGATTAGGAGAGTCACCTGGATTCCCACCTACTCGGGAATGACGACTTTTTACAAGTTCATCCTTATCTAATTATTAGTGTCTTTTTTAACTTGACAATAACTTTGAGCTAAATTACATTTGTGACAACTTCGGGGAACCGGAGCCTAGACTTTTTCCAATCCGAAATTGTTCCTTTCATCTTTTTGTGTTGTTTGTTTTTGATTTAGCAGCCTTTAAGGTTGATAAATTTTAGATAGAAACGTTTTACATCACAATATCCATTAACCATACGTTTTACGAACCTTACTTATAAAGCACTATATTTGACTTGAAGGTGAATCATTCAAAGTCTTATCGTCTTTTTTTAAAGGCTAATATGGTTCCAAAAGACTTTTCTCTTTTCCAACCCAACGACATTGTTGACTTCGCAATATCATTTCTGCCGGGCAATCCCCTCAATTTTAATACCTACGACCTCTTTGTTATATTTGCTGGTGTTTTAATAAATAAAAATTATTCCTTTTCCGTCATATCGTCTAAAACCGGAGTCCAGATAATTTAATTACTTTTTGACCCCGGCTTTTGTCCGGGGTGCCGATCCGGAAAATTTTTAAGCGCTTATTCTATTTAAAAGGAAAATTTTTATTACCAACCTTTACCCAAAGCAGGAGTCCCCGTAACTATTTAACTGAAAGACCCAAACCCTTAATGAGGAGGATGAAATGAAAGTAAGAAATAATTATCAAGGACGTTGGATGGTAATGGGATGCATTTTTATGTTTTTTGTTTTCGTAATCGGCCTGCCCCAGGCCGGGGCTTTCGTGCCCCTCAAAGGGGATCTTGCCAAATATGACCCTAATAACCCAGCCTTTTTTGTAACTTCCGGAGATACGATCAAGTTTGCTATTTGGGATGTTTTTTCAGGACCGAATGCCTGGATCGGAGAAGCTTACTACGCCCTGCTTGGATTTGTTGCCCATGACATTAACTCCCAGGGTGGAATCAAGGTGGACGGCAAGATGAAAAAGATTCAAATAGTCAAAATGGATACTCAGGGGCAGCCGGACCCGGCTAAACGATCCTTAGAAAAAGCCATTCTGCAGGACAAGATTCACGCTTTTTCAGGAGTGGCCGGGACCCACCTGGCCAAGGTTGGTCAGCCCCTGGCCAAAGAATACAAGGTTATTTTTGTGAATTTGTCCGCCTACTCCGATGAGTTGAGTATGCTTCCTGATTTTAATGAATATCATTTCAGAACCTGCGGGACCTCTTCCACCACGGCCAAGGCCCTGGCTATTTTTTACAAAACCCGACCGGAAACCAAATTTTACATCCTGGCCCAGGACTATGTCTGGGGGCACGAATCCACAGGTGTTTTTAAAAAGACACTTCTGGAATCCAAGCCCAATGCCAAGATCGTTGGGGAAGAATTCTTCCCCCTGATGACCAAAGACTTTGCCCCCTATCTGGAAAAGGTCCGGGCCTCCGGAGCCGAGGTGATTGTCACCATGTCCTGGGGAGCGGATAACGAAAATATGATCAAGCAATCGGTTCAACTTGGCATAAAAAGCCCCTTGAACCCGGATCGTTTTATTCCCATGGCCAGTCCCTTCCTGGATGCCACCCAACCTCTGGAGGCGATTGGTGGGCCGGCAGGAAGGGGTCATGTCTTGTGTACTGATTTTTACTTGGACCGCAAGCTGAGACCTATGGAGAAAAAATTGGTTATCGCCTCCTGGGAGGGGGATACCTTCGATGCCTTTGGCTGGAAACATTACATGCGGCCCGATGATCACCAGGTTATTGCCGACCGCCCCATCGCCGAATTGGTCTTCCCTAATGACTGGGAACAACCCAAGAACGCCGCAGCCGGACCTCCACGATGGATACCGGCCAAGGATTGTATGCCCGCCTTCGATGAAAAGCTGAGGGGACGGGCAAAAAAATAAGCTATCGTTAAGCCTTTTTAATTAATTTAAAATCCGGCTAAAAGCTTCCTTATATATTACAGTTTAAATGAGTTTTTAGCCGGGCCCTCAAAATTCTTTTCACTGCCAAATCTTTCTTTGGTTTCAAAATAATATTAACATAAAGCAGAGGGGGAGAAAAAACCCTTTATCATATATAGGTAACCATTATTTTGGGGTTCTAAATATCTTTGATATATGATATTTTTTTGCTTGACAATAATATCGGGCTAAATTAAATAGGAATAGCCAAAAATAATCTCGATCCAAAAAAAGAGACCTGATTAAATTTTTAAGTTTCTCTAAAACTTTTATTCAGTTTTATATTTTCATAGTTAGGGCTTTGAAATTTTAAAAATATTAATAAAAAGTCATTTCCATAATTTTTTTTTTGGAGCTCAAATTTGGTTCGAAAAAACACTCCTTTTTTCGGAATTAACAATGGTGAAGATATTTCCTACCCACCTTTTTCAAGAAAACTCTTCACCCTGAATTCCTTATTACCCTCACTACCTGACTACAAAAAAAGTTCCCCAATGGATAGTTTTTTTAAATAACATGATAGGATCGCGAAATTTATTGGCAACCAAGAACAAATTAACTATTTTTCAGGAGGAAAAAAATGAAAGCTAAGGCTAATTATTATGGAAGATGGAAATTAGTTGGATGTATCGTTATGTGTTTGGTTTTTTTAATCGGCCTGACCCAGGCCGGGGCCTTTGTGCCCCTCAAAGGAGATCTTGCTAAATATGATCCTAATAACCCGGCCTTCTTTGTAACTTCCGGAGATACAATCAAGTTTGCTATTTGGGATGTTTTTTCAGGACCGAATGCCTGGATTGGTGAGGCCTATTATGCCTTATTGGGTTTTGTAGCCCACGACATCAACTCCCAGGGTGGAATCAAGGTGGATGGAAAGATGAAAAAGATCCAGATCGTCAAGTTGGATACCCAGGGACAACCGGACCCAGCTAAACGGGTCTTAGAGAAGGGCATCCTGCAGGACAAGATTCACGCCTTTTCAGGAGTGGCCGGAACCCACCTGGCCAAAGCTGGTCAGCCCATGGCCAAAGAATACAAGACTATCTTTGTAAATTTAGCCGCCTACTCCGATGAGTTGAGTATGCTTCCTGATTTTAATGAATATCATTTCAGAACCTGCGGGACCTCTTCCACCACCGCCAAGGCCCTGGCTGGTTTTTACAAAAACCGGCCGGAAACAAAATTTTACATCCTGGCCCAGGATTATGTCTGGGGTCATGAATCGACCAGCGTTTTTAAAAAGACTTTAAAAGAGGTTAAACCCAATGCCAAGATCGTCGGGGAAGAATTCTTCCCCCTGATGACCAAAGACTTTGCCCCCTATCTGGAAAAGGTCCGGGCTTCCGGAGCCGAGGTGATTGTCACCATGTCCTGGGGAGCGGATAATGAAAATATGATCAAGCAGTCAGTCCAACTTGGAATAAAAAGCCCCTTGAACCCGGATCGTTTTATTCCCATGGCCAGTCCCTTCCTGGATGCCACCCAACCCCTGGAAGCGATCGGTGGGCCGGCAGGGATAGGTCATGTCCTGTGTACTGATTTTCAACTGGACCGCAAGCTCCGGCCCATGGAGAAAAAACTTGACGAAATGTGGAGTAAGCTCTGGAAAACCTGGAAAGCACCTTATAATACTCCATTATACCAACACCCAA
>JACQYK010000095.1:0-4968 GCA_016208255.1 Deltaproteobacteria bacterium
AGGCCCCCTCTTGCTCCCGCATGTCAGCCCGATGGCGCTCCCATTCCTGCTGTACCGCAGGCAGATCGCTTCCGACATGATCCGCATTCAGGAAGATGCCGCCGGGCCTGAGTATTTGTGCAATCTGGCCATAGAGTACCGTAAGTTCCATGGGGCTGAGCCAGTGCAACGCTGTCGCAGAGACTACCGCATCGACCGGGGCGGAGACAGTACGGAGCCATCCAGGTTGCCGCAAATCCGTCAGTTGGATGCGAGAGCGTTGTCCAAATTGCTCCAACCGGGCTCGTGCCAACCAAAGCATGGTTGGATCGAAGTCAATTCCGACCACTTCCGCATCAGGAAAGGCGTCGAGTATGCCACGCATGAGACTGCCCGTGCCGCAGCCAAGATCCACCACCTTTGAAACGCCATGCGGCGTCTGCCGCATCAGACGGGTAATGACTTCAAAGCGTTCGGTACGTCTGACGAGGTACCGCTCTTGCATCCTATCCCATCGCTCAACCCAGGACTGCCAGTCGAGATCGGATGGCGGTGTGATGTCGGTCAAGTCGATCATCTGCTTCCTCTCGTTCCGACGAACGTTGCGGATCATTCGCAGCGATTAGATGTCGTGTGCACCCAGCTTATTATCCATTAAACTAAAGGTTTTTATCACCTTTCTGGGTCTAAATTCTATGAACCCAATATCCGTTATCAGCGTTTCTCCTACGGGTGCCCTGTTTTGACAAACTTCCAGAGTTTTTAAAGCCTCGGCGGAGGATAATTCTTTGGATATTGAACAATGCGGAAGCCAATTATTTGGTTCGTACTGCTTTCGAACGCAATAACCTTTTTCAACCAAAAGGTTATAAAGACCCTTTTGGATCCCAATAAGATCTGAATTTATAACAGGAGTTAAAAATACGGTTTGTTGCTCACCAGGAATTATTGAAATTGCTGGGAATGTTAAAGAAAATTGAAAGCGCCCTTTAATTCCAACATCAATCAAGGCGGCAACATGATCTATATTACATCTATCCATAATTATAAGACTTAGATGCGGACGGCTGCCGATTTTTTGCATTATGGAAGGTACGCCAGCCTTTTCGAGTTCGTCCCAAAGTGAACGCAGCTTTTCCTCAAATCCATGATCAAAATATAATTCGATTGAGTATCCCATTAACTCCCAATCATTCGCTGAGATATCTACTTTATAACTTAGACTTCACCAGCGGCAATAAAGCGCAATGGAATCGCCGTCCGAATGCAAAACATGGGTCGGCATAGTTCATTTACTTGCCAAAAGGTTTATCCTGCGGAAAGTTTCAAAGCATTGTCCATCATTTTGCTTTGTTTCTCTTATCATTTCGACAATAACATATTCTCGAAAATCGGCCTTGTGAGCTTCCGTTACACAGGCCAGAAATGGCACAAGGCTCGGTTGGTCCAACCAAGCGATCATGGTTTCAGTATCCGGGAAATAACGATCCGCATTTTCACCCCATACTTTAGGCGCTTTAAGTTCACTTTGATTGACCAATTGAGTATATTCATCAATTGTGGGCATATACCAGGGCCATGAAAAGTTTAAAAAGAAAGGCGAAAAATCTTCTTTTACCATGGCCTTACGGATCACCTTGAAAAAATGAGCGCAATTGCCGTCAGCCGCAAAATTGAACCTTAAACGACCACCGTTCTGAAGAGCTTTAAATACATTTTTTAAGAGACGATGATGATCTTTAACCCAATGAAGGGTTGCATTCGAATAAACGATATCGAATTCGTCTTTGAACGCTATCTTATCAATATCCATAAGGAAAAACCGCAGATTAGTTTTTTCCTTTGGTTTTGCAGTGTTGATCATGCCCTCTGAGGCATCTATACCTACCACTTCACCATAGGAAAGGAGTTCAGCAATTAATGCTGTGTTAACCCCGTCCCCACATCCTAAATCAAGAACGCGTTCATTGCCCGTTAACGCCAATTCGGAAATCAATTTAGCCCCCCACTCTTTTTGATGAGCTGAGGCCTTTTCATATTTTTTACCATCAAACTCGTGTACCATTACATCTCCTACTGAACAAAAGCTCAGCCAGAGTTGAAAGTAGCTTTTGTTTTCGCCGATTGACTGTAGTACCTCGTTCTGTGGCCTTTGTTAATAGGTCTTTTCGATTAGATAATGCGCTCCGGACACCTACGAAGACTCATGGCTAATCTAAGGCCGTTGGGTCCGCTGTTTTGTCTGGTAACTCTTCTAATGTTTTCTCAAAACAAATAGTCTTCTGTGAACCATAGAAATTCTCACCGGTCTCGGCATATCCATGACTCCGGTAGAAACGAAGTGTCTTCGGGCGCGACATTGCGGTCTCCAATACAAGCTTCTTGAGTTTCTTCTTTCGAGCGGTGAACTCAAGTTGCCACAATAGTTCCGAACCGATACCGTGGCCCTGTATTTCAGGTGCGATCCGCATTCGCTTTAGCTCGGCAACTCCTACTTCAATGATTTTAAATCCCCCCATTGCGACAAGCTTTCCATCCGCAAAGCCGATTAAAAACTCCCCGCCACTGTCAAGATAAATTGACTCGATTGACCGAATGTCGTTTTCCTCATCCTCTTGCGAGTAACCATGGGAAATGACTTCCATTGCGCTCCGGTGCAACTGGATTAATGCCTCTTCGTAACCGCCTTTGTATCGAGTGAATTGCATGTTATAACAAAAAATATAATATACGAACTTCGTCTTTTCCCTGATTTTCTTAACAAAATGGCATAAATCGTTTTTTGTTGCAATATAAATATTTGAAATATAAAGAAACTTTCTTAATTAATGTTTTTCATTGGCATTATTTTATATTATGATGGAACAAATAAAGGGTGGTGATAATAAAATTCAGATTAGGATTCATCAGATGGACTTTCCCAAATTTATAGAGCTGTCCCAGGGGAAAAATTATTATTTCCCGGAATCCCATTATTGGGTACCCGATTTTTCTGATTTTTCTTTGCCCAGGAAAAAAGACGGCGGACCCTATGATGATCCTGAAAACTTCGAAGCCTACCTGAATTGGCTGGTGGTCCATCTGGAAAGCACAGATCTGCCCTTAAATCCCCATCACCAGGAAATCCTATGCTCTCTGAACATTCAGGATCAAAAAGCTGGACTTCTCGGTCTCTGGCTGGCGGAAGCCGCTATTTCCGAGTATTATTTGTTTGTGGACCCCCGTTTTGACTACCCGGAAGACTTTCTTCTGGATCCTCGTCCGGAAAGGGTCTGCGAGCCGGCATCGGTTAAGTTTAATGATACAGGCATTAGTGAAGATGGTCGTGAGCTTGTCCCTGGGATGATCAAACTCCAGACCTATTTGATTTTTGATTTTATGTGCTGACAGGCAGACAAAGAGTATCAGATTAAAAAATCCTATCTTCCGGACGATGCCGTTATCTTCAACGATATCGGCTGGCGCCCTCTCTTAAAGGCTGTCATCAGCAATACGAATGACTGGTGGCAAAAAAGGCAGGCCCTCAAAAGTTTCCACGAAGAATTCTCTTACCTCTGCCAAAAATAAACAGAGGAATTATCAATTTAAAGTTCTGACCCCTCCACCTACTGCTTAAAATCTTCTTTTTAAGCTCAATAAATCCTGTTTAAGGCCTTTTTAAGCCCATCTTTTTGACATTATTCTTTTAAATTTATCCAGTTTGCTTGGTCCGACCTAATGCCATTAACTTAAGAGAAAACAAAATTAATTACAATTAGTTATATTATTTTCTAACTTACCCATCACTTTCCCCTTTTTACCCAATCCTTTCTGTTTATCTAACTTCCCCGATTTATTTCTTGACAAACGTAAGTTTATTGATTAGTAATACTGTAAAACAACTTACTTGATCTCAATCTTTTGTCTCCTGGAGGTTCCTCCCATGAAAAAAGAGGATCTTAAAGAAGTCTTTCTTCAAGTCATTGAACTTCAGCTTGATTATCAGCTAAAGGCTATCCGTCAACTCCAGGGAAAGCCTGAGACTGAACCTATTATTGCCCTTCGAAAAGGAAGAAGACGTCAGTCTCTTATCGATTTATCTATTACTTTACTTACTGAACAACGGAAACCGTTACATGTCAATGATCTCGTCCAACTTCTCCAGCAACATTTCGGACGTCTCACTGACCGGGATACCTTATCCAGTGCCTTGGCTAAAAAGGCTCGTCAGGGCATTTTACTTAAACAGACCGCACCGGCCACATTCTCCCTCATCAAAGGAAAGGAGAAAACCCATGTCAAAACCTGATCTACGATTGCTTACCCAATGGCTCAATCCAGTTCTGGTGTCCGGGCTGGAAGACCGACGACATCTGAAAAATGAATGGCATCGTCATCGTAAATTGGCCACCCTGGAAACGCTCTGGCTGATGCTGGCGGTGTCATTGGATACCCATCGTTCCAGCCTCTACGAGATCCTTCGTTTGGCTACAGGACATCTCAACATCCAATGGTCTGTTTCCGTGGCCGCTTTTTGCAAGGCCCGGGCTCGTTTTTCCCCTGGAGGCTTTATCCTGGGTTTATGGCGCACTGGTCTCTCGACTCCAAATTGCCTGTAAGGACCAACGTAGTCGTTGGCATGGGTTGCGCCTGCTCGCCAGCGACAAGACCACTCTCGCCCTACCTGAATCCACTTCCCTTTACCATTGTTTCGGTGCCCACAAAGGCCAGCAGGGATTGGGGCCGATTGCCGTCGAACTCTGTTGCCTCTTTGATCTGATCAGTCGCGCTCCCCTTCGATTCGTCTTCGATAAAATCTGTACCTCGGAGCACAAGCTCATCCGCAAATTCATCCAATACCTTAAAAAGGGGGATCTGCTTCTGCTGGATAACGGCTTTTACAACCACGCCACTTTTAAAAAAATACTCTCTCGGCCAGCCCACTTTATCATTCCCTCTAAGACGACTAACCGTCCCCAAGTAATCCAAATCCTCAGCCCAGGGGACTAT
>JACQYK010000095.1:5009-12653 GCA_016208255.1 Deltaproteobacteria bacterium
CGCGATTTTAAGCATACCCGGAAAGCCACTGCTGGCATTGTGAATCTCCCACCTCTTTTCATCAGGAACTCCTGGTGCACATGATTGCCCTCTGCCTCATCCGTCTGGCCATGCTCGAAGCCGGTTCTTTGGCCAACGTCACCGTTGCTCAACTTAGCTTTTCCCGCGCCCTTACTGAAACCCGCTTGTTTTTAAAAACGCTTTTAGCTACGGCTGAGATTTTACTCTGGTCTTCCCTCTATGCCGCTTTTGTGTTATGTTGCTCTCGTCATCGTGTCCAATGCAAACCAGACCGGCACTTTTCCCGTGACCGGCAGCTATATCGAAAAAAAAGCCGTGGCATTGTGGAACCACGTCGTAAAGGGCGAAAGCGTAAATCAGTGCTCAGGTCCGTGCCCGAATCGGAAACCGTTAAATCAGAAACCATAAAGGATAGTAAAGACAGAGTTTTTCTCTTAAGTTAATAGCATTAGGTCCGACCCCAATTCACAAGACATGAAGAATAAATTATGAAGGACGATGGTGGCTTCTTCCTGCTATCCGGAAACCTTTATTTTAAAAAAACAGAATAATTAAACCGAAATCGTCTTTATTGAAGCAGGGGAATCTTTCTGATATTATCCAGAAACCTGCGCAATGACTTTTTGGGGCAGAATGAATCCAAAGCAAGGAGACACCATGAACGATCTGGCAAGCATATCTGCTACAAAGCTCGTAGGGGCGCTAAAAAATAAGCAGGTGGGTTCTCTGGAACTACTGGAGTTCTACATCGAAAGGTATGAGCGCCTCAATCCAAGGATCAACGCAATCGTAGCCACAGATTTCGATAGTGCCCGAAAACGTGCCAACGACGCCGACGCCGCCCTGGCTAAAGGCGAAGTTTGGGGTCCCCTCCATGGACTTCCTATGACTATCAAGGACAACATCCCGGTAGTGGGGATGCCAAACACCTACGGCATGCCCATCGCCAAGGAATTCGTACCTTCTGCGAATGCAGACGTTGTTGAATCCCTTTTGGATGCTGGGGCGATCATTTTCTGGAAGACCAATCTTCCTTTGATGGGTATGGATACTCAAACCTTTAACGAAGTCTATGGTCAAACCAACAACCCGTGGGACGTAACGAAGACTCCGGGAGGTTCATCGGGTGGTCCGGCCGCAGCTCTGGCAGCCGGTCTCACCGGGTTGGAGATTGGTAATGATATCGGCGGTTCCATTCGTATCCCTGCCCATTTCTGCGGCGTTTATGGACATAAGCCCTCATACAATATTCCAGAGGATTTAGTAGTGAACGGACCGCTCGCCCGCAGCGCAGAGGACTTAAGACTGGCCATGGATATCATCGTTGGGCCTCCATCCCATCAGCGTCAAGCAATCACGATCAAGTTACCACTACCCCGAAAGACGAACTTGAGAGAATTCAGGGTTGGGCTGTGGATGGATGACCCATCCTACCCTCCGGACACCACGGTGGGAAACTGCCTTCAAGACCTGGCCGACCGCTTGGCGAAAATGGGTGCCAATCTCAAGACAGAGAAACCGGATATCGATTTGGGTCATAGCGATAGGTTAAGGGATTACTTGGCACTTACGACGCTGAGTCTTCGGGAACCACAAGAGATCTTCAATCGAGCCGTGAACCAGTTAAGTACACTCAGGAAAGAGGACCAGAGTCTGGAGGCAAGGGGGGTACGAGCTTTGACGGCCTATCATCGTGACTGGAATTGGGTCAATTCGAGACGTGCCATCATACGACAGAAGTGGGCGGATTATTTTCAGAAATTCGATATCCTCTTATGCCCTGTTTTGAGAATTGCCACCCATCCTCATGATCATACTGAAATAACCAAACGGGTTGTACAATTCAATGGTCAGGATTCAAATTATTATGACGTGGTCATGCCCTGGAACTCCTTGAGTCTTGTCGCCTATCTACCGGCTACGGTTGCCCCTATCGGCTTCACCCCAAAAGGTTTGCCGGTGGGCGTCCAAATTATCGGTCCTTATCTGGAAGATCACACGCCTATACAATTCGCCATGCTGCTGGAGGAACAAGTGACGGGGAGTTTCAAGGTTCCCCCTGGATTTGAATAACCTTGTTGCTGGTTTAAATGCATACAATAGGATAATTTTGCATTTATTTCATAAGCGTTGGTAAAATAGAAAGCCTTAACAAGGTGGTCCAACCGATCGCTAATTGTTGGGGATAAAATGAAATGATTCCATCTCGTTTATATCACTATTTTGAGAAAAGTCGTGAGCCGTTTCTTTCAATTACTGAAACACCTGAAATTAATGCCAGAGTCATTGTAGATAAGATTGGGCAATCACCAATTAGATTCAATCGCTTTGATACACCACAGAAACGCGAATTCTATTCTTTTTTTCGTAATTATACAGAAAAGAAAATTAAAACCATGTTCGTTGAGAAAGGTGGAAAGCCCTCATTAGAATTTCCTCGATACATGACATTGGGGCCTGCAAATATATTTTATTACTGGTATGAGGAGACAGGAATAATAGAGATACCCCTTGAGGAATTTGATGAAGAAGTTATAAGTTTTACATATCCCGACAGTATGATGACCCTGATGCTTGCTGAGAATCAATATGAAGCATTAAGCCTTTTTCATATTTCTAAAATAGAAAGATACAAAAGGCCTCATCACGGCAAAGTTTTTACCAAATCTGAGTTGCAAAACGTAATCAAGAAATATGGTTTGCCGGATAAATCAGATCCGCAAAAAAATCATCCTGGCAATCGCATGATCGAAGCTCAGATTTGGGATCTTGAGGTGATTGAAAGGTATGTTCAAGCAATAACCTAAAATAATAATTGAGCCTATGCCTAATACTGAGGCTCGGTTTCAATACACGTTTAATATACGAGTGTATAGGTTC
This sequence comes from Deltaproteobacteria bacterium, assembly GCA_016208255.1. Taxonomy (GTDB): domain Bacteria; phylum Desulfobacterota; class RBG-13-43-22; order RBG-13-43-22; family RBG-13-43-22; genus RBG-13-43-22. The sequence continues at coordinate 7,911 of JACQYK010000095.1, forward strand.
CAATACACATCTGTATTTATTAAACTTCTCGTGAACCGCGCCGCTGACCGAAGGGGTCTGCACTAATAGCCTTTGGATCTCCAGTTTAAAGGAGTCCAAATTGCCGGTTCGGACAATCACAGGTCTAGTCGGATGGGGATTATCCAAGCATCTATTAACACTCCCCCGGCTGAGCTTAAGGGTCCGGGCGATCTGGGGGATTTTATAGCCTTCCTGAGACAGGCAGTGGATTTCGAAAACCAGACGGCGGTCAATCATGAAGACCTCCAGGGAGTAAAAAAAGGTAAGAAAATATTAGACAAAAAAGAAAGGAAAAAATCTTGGTAGGTTTTTAAACCGGTCTGTCTGATTTACTTCTTAATCGGTGAAATTGGAAGATTTTCTGACCGGTGAAAACGCTTTTGTCAATTTGAAAAAATTTACCACAAGTTTGCTCATCTTTTACTTTGAAACCGCCGTTGAAACCGAAGTCAGCCGGACGCTGCCCGGGGGCGTCTTCGAGCCGGTCAAGGAGGTCCGGGGAGAGGATGGCCCCTTCTATGCGGATGCTGAGGTAGTTCATTCCCGGGTTCCCTGTTTCTGAGCGGAAGACATCCTTTTTCGGCCCTTCCGGGTGATCCGGTATTTTTGCAAACGGCTGTTGGGCTTGTCCGGGATAGTGTATTCGATCAAACCTTCATGGACCATTTTACTTACCAGGTTATTCAAATACCGGTTGGGTTTGGATTTCCCAAGTCTCAACGCCAGGTCCTTTTTACCAAGGATAGCCGACCCTAAAACAACCAGAATCGAACGTGTCAATTCCGACTCTACCCCTGACTCTACCCCTGACTCTGGCCTCCCATTTGGCTGTTGCCGGTTTCAACCCGGACCGTAGCCGGATGGACCGGCAGACGCACCAGGAAATAACTATGATCCTCATCAAAGTCGAATTCAGGAGGGGGAGAGCCGTTGTCCCGCATGGCCCGGATTATTTTCTGTCTGGTCTGTGGTCTCATCTTAAGAATTCATTCTCCTGCCATACCGGGTCTGCCTTTCCTTCAGATCAAAACCTTTCTTTCGTTTTGGCTTAATACGCGGAGCCATGAGCTGTCTTATGGCCTGAAATATTGAACTGATCTCCTCATCATGTCGTTCAATTTTTCTTTCGAGTTCCTCCAGTTTATGTGCAAGATCCTTATGAGTGACAAGCAACTTCCGAAGCTTGACGAAGGCCCGCATGATAGCGACGTTCACATGGACGGCGCGTTGGCTGTTAAGAATGCTGTTATCTTTCACGCAATAACTCTAAAAAAATAAGCAATATTTACAAGATAAAATAACCGGTGGTATAAAGGCAGGCGAAATAGCGAGGTCAGGAATTGACCTCGGTAAAATAACCAGGACCCACCGGAAGCAGCGAAAAGGTTGGAAGCCACTATCCTGCCCCCGGTGGGCAAGGTGCTGAACGATTCAGCTTCCCTACCTTAACACACTGGAGTCGATTTGGGAATACAAGGAATTTTTTGAGGCCGGGCGAATCAATTTTTTCGCCTTCCTGGGGCCCACCTGCCCCTTATGCCATCGTCAGGATTGCTATCAGCCCATACCGCCCTACTGGCGTTATGCCCAGGAGCTCTTTCCGGAATTCAAAAAAGAGCGGATTCCGGTGGCCCGTTTCCTTTGCCGTCTTAAGCGACGGACTTTTTCCTTATTGCCGATCCAGTTAGCCCCTTATTGCCAATACACGTTGAAGGCCATCATCGGTACTCTGCTTCTGGGCCTGAACTCCCGTCAGCAAGGGCAGCGAGGCTTTCAGGGCGCTGTCTTAGCCGTGGACCCGGATAGCCTGGTCACCCCCTGGCTGGTGGCCTGCTGGCTGGTACTGGTGCTTGGCGGACTTAAACGGGCTCACGCCTGGCTTAGACGGTATTACGACCTGGACTGTATCCGTACGCAGGCCTGGGAGCAAGTCCGGGATTACTTTCTCGCCCTGGGCTGGAAATCCCCCGGATCTCGACCGATAGAAGTCCTTCATCAATACAGCCGGACTACCCGGCAGTTTATGTTCGGAATCCCTTCCCATCTGCGACGGTGAGCCTTTCTTCTGAAAGGCGGCCCCATACCGGCGCCTCAAGTTTTCCCCCAGAGTCTCTTTCTTTCTTTAAACCACCCTTTTCTCCTAAAAGCCTCCCCCTGTTTTCGACCACCCTTTTACAGAGCTTTGCTAACCCTCGAGATTTATATGGGTTAGAAAGGGACCCACTATAACAATAAACCTTCAAGGAGGTAGCCTTCATGGAAAAAGACTCCCGAGAACGCATCGCTATTAAACGGTACCAGATTATTGCCCCGGTGCTGGCCGAACCGGCCAGGGCCCAGAACGAGTACTTCCGCAAACAGGCCGAGCTCGATCACGAATTCCCTTATTATGGCCGAAGGAAAATCACGGTTTCCACCATGAAGTCCTGGCTCAGGGCCTTCCGCAAACGGGGCTTCAATGCCCTCAAACCCAAAGAACGTTCCGATGGGGGAAGACCCCGGCGAATGGATGACCAATTACTTAAGGTCATCGAGATTAAATGTAAGGCCTATCCTAACTTCACGGCCCAAAAACTCTATGAAGAGCTTCGGGATCAACATTTACTCGGTGATCCTCCGGTGCACTACACCACCTTATTGCGTATCGTCAAGGCCCAGCGCTGGCTTTCCGTCAGCCATCGCACCGATCTCCGTAAAGCCTTCGAAACCGAGAATGTCAACGACCTCTGGATCGGCGACTTTATGCACGGTCCTCAAGTCCGCTACATGAATCGTTCTATAAAAGCTATCCTCTGTGTCATTCTGGATGATCATTCCCGGATGGTTGTCGGTCACGCCTTTAATGCCTCCGAGACCATCAGTGCTCTGACCCCGGTGCTTAAGGAAGCTTTTTTAAGCTACGGGGTTCCTAAAAGACTTTATGTGGACAACGGCGCCAGTTTCTCCTCCGATCTGCTGGCTAAATGCTGTGCTTTAGCCGGTATCTCCCTCATCCACTCCAAACCCTATGACAGCCCTTCCCGGGGAAAAGTGGAACGTTTTTTCCGCACGGTTAGGGAGCGCTTCCTAACCGGCCTCCAGGAAGGCGTTCATCCCGATGAGCTCAATCAGGCCTTTTGGGCCTGGGTCCAAGATGATTACCATCATAAACTTCATACCGGTATCGATGACCGGCCCATTGACCGTTACCAGGCCTCCCTATCCCGTATCGATCTCCGCAGGCTCTCCAAATCCGAACTCGATGAGATCTTTCTGGTCCGCCATGAACGGTTCGTCAATAATGATGCCACCATCAGTTTTAAGGGCTCTCTCTATGAGGTCCCTTCCGCTTATATCCGGCAGAAAATCGAGCTTCGTCATCCCGTCGATGATCCCCAGGAACTCTATCTCTACGATAATGATATCCGGGTGGGGCGCATCAAGCTCTTAGACAAAAAGAAAAATGCTCGCACTTTCCGGCCCAAGGAAATTACTACCCATCTCTCTTTCCATCAGGGGAGGGTCCGTTCATGAAAGATCTCCTGGCCTGGTTCGGCTTCAAACACTTCCCCTTTGACAAAAATATCAAACCTACCGATCTGTTTCTTACCGATCCTCTTAAGGAATGTTTGGCCCGTCTGGATTATATCAAACGAAGAGGGGGTATCCTGCTGCTTACTGGTGATCCTGGAGTAGGGAAGACCCTGGCTATGCGGCGTTTTGTGGATGGCCTCAATGAAAACCTTTTCAAGCCTTTTTATACCCCCCTGTCCACCCTCTCCCGGGCCGATCTCCTTTACCACATCAATCGGCTTCTGGGACTCCCCACCCGCCTTTCCAAAAGCGCCATCTACAACCAGATCCAGACCGCTCTCCTCGAATCCAAGGAACAGGCCGGTAAGACCATCCTCCTTATCATTGATGAGGCCCATCTCCTCCAAACCGGTCCTCTCGAAGAAATCCGCTTACTCACCAACTTTAGAATGGACTCCTATGACCCTTTTATCCTCATCCTCTGCGGTCAGTCCGATCTCCGCAGGGTCATGGACTTTGCCGTCATGGAGCCTTTCAGCCAGCGCATCGCCATGCGCTACCATATGGCCGGTCTCTCTCCCGAGGAAACCAAAAGCTATGTCCTCCATCATCTTAAACTGGCCGGCGCTCAGGAACCCCTCCTCAATGACCAGGTCCTTTCCGCCGTCCATGAGGTCTCCTTCGGCATCCCCAGAAAAATCGGCGCCGTTACCGAAGCCGCCCTCACCTATGCCATGTTCGATCAAAAACGAACCGTCTCCCCGGATATGGTCCTCAAAGTTAAAACCCTCGAAGGCTAAACCCTTTTTCCCGGAGGGGGCTTTGTCCCTCTCCGGCCCTATCACCCTATGGCTGGAGACTCCTTCTCACAATCGGAAATCAGGCAGATCGTTTGTTTTGTCAGACTCCATCTCTATAATCGGGGCTTGCCTTATGGGGCTTCTCCCATTCTACAACTCTTCGACCAACTCAAGGTTCGTCCCTTGCCTTCTTTAACCACCATCAAGCGTATCTTATCTCGTCTGCATCTTACCCATGGCCGAACCGGCCTTTACGATTAGCTCCTTTCCCGTCTCTCTCCTGGTTACTTTTTTTCGCTTTAAAAACACCTTTTCTTTCTTATCCTTTTGCTAATCTGACCCTATAAATCTTCCCCTCTCGGTTATTTTATTCCTTTATTAATTAATCAATTTATCAGGCTAATTAACA
>JACQYK010000159.1 GCA_016208255.1 Deltaproteobacteria bacterium
TGATTTTATCCTGAACATCGGCGGGGCATAAATGATCTTGGGCCTTTTTGACACTCTTAAAAGTTCTTCCTTTTGGTCGGCAGGAAGGATATTTCCCCTCCTGCCGGTTAAATGAATTTAAGGTCTACTTTCTTTTTGCCCAATAATTGACCGGGGGGACCACACAGCCTGCCTGGCCCCTCTTCACATTGGTCTTACTTGGCCGTTCCGCTCTGATCCACTTCGGTCTGACCGTAACTGTGTCTCGTATGATTTCTAGCCGGGCTACCATGGTTATGAGATGCGGTCGTCCCCTGGCCGGTTATAGTCCCCGGCCCATGGTGATGGGAAGCGGTCACCCCCTGACCTGACATGGTTCCGGCCATTGTGTGATGGCCTGCAGTACCCATGGAAGAGCCGTCTCCTCCGGACATGGTGCCGGGACCGCCCATGGCTCCACCGCCCATTCCAGCTCCGGGACCATCGCCCATGGAACCACCGCCCATGCCTCCTCCAGCGCCGCCTCCCATCCCGCCGCTACCCATCATGGCCTGGGCAAGGCCATTACCGGCTATCAAAGAGATAGCCGCTATGCTAACCACAAAAAATACCATAAATGTTTTTTTCATTTCCAGTTCCTCCTTTTAAATTGTTAATTCGTTGGGGTAATCTTAAGTCAAAAGATTGAAGAAATTATGCTGACTTTGTGAAGAAATTATGAAGATTTTCAGAGGGTGCTTAAAATGATATCTGAAGGGTCACATCGACCTGTTTACCGGCCAGGCCCCCTTAACCATTTCCGTGATTCCAGCCAGGGTTGGAAAACCAGGAAAAGGGCCGGCAGGATGAAGAGTGAGTCCCGGGCCAGCGTAAAAGGTGAAATCCGCTCGCCTATTCCGAAGCACCCGCAATCGGCTTCAATGCCCCGGAGATAGGTCGCCAACATGATCCCGATGAAAAAGGTAAGAAAAGCTACAGCGAAGGCAGCCGTGTAACGGATCATGAGGCCGGCGATCAGGGCTATCCCTAAAATAACCTCCACCCAGGGAAGTATCCTGGCCACCAGGATCACTGAATCAGGGGATAACAATTGATATCCCTCGACAGCGGCCGCGAATTGTAAAGGATTGACTATCTTCGTGTAGCCGGCATAGATAAAGATCCCTGCCAAAAAAATTCGGCAGTTCCAGTGCAAGATTTTTAGGGTGATCCTTTTCACTTTAACATACGGTCCAGATAACTTTAAGAAGGGGGTAGGAGATTTTCCCGGCCACCCTCTCCTCCCGCCCTTTAGCATAAGCTGGAGCGCCTACCTCCCTGGCTTCCTCTCCGGAGCTGCCAATATCGCGAATACCGGGATTATTTCTTCGGGAAAGGGGTTGAACCTTTTTTTAAAGGTAATGGCATCATTTATTATTTGGAAAGATCGTACCCGGTGAAGGCCAATTGATTGGTGGGGCTTAAATTGAGCACCTGAATGAATTCTTTCCGGGCCTTGATTTTATCCCCGGTCTTCAGATAGGACCAACCCAGCCCGACACGCATGGTTACGTCGGCCGGATAGAGCTCGGTAAGTCTCAAGTAATAAAGAGTCGCGTTTTTATAATCTTCGTTTAGATAACAGGCATAGGCTACGGTGCTTAAAACCGTATAGTTTAGGGGATCTATTTTAAGAGCCCTCTGCCCCCACTTAATGGACTCTTTATAATCCTTCCGGCCCATGAGGGGCAATAGAATGCCCTGATAGGGCTCTACTGCTTTTGGTTGGATATGAACACCCTTTTCGTAATAATCGACCGAAACCTTGAAGTCCCCTTTAAGATAGTATAAATAACCCAGCCTTACATTCACGATGTAATCGGAAGGATATTTACGATAGAGCTTCAAAAGAGGAGCTATGGCCTCGTCATATTTATTGTTCAAACCCATAGCATAAGAAGTTTGGAAGCTTTTTTGATAATCCTTGTTTAGAGCCGGCCCTTCTTCGGCCTTCAGGGTTGAACCATATCCAAGGTTCAAAAAAAGTCCTATTACCAGGAAAATAATTTTTCTACTCATTCCGACTCATCTCCTACTCTTAGGGGCCATTCCCTGACCGGTCATGGCGTTTTGGATTCCCATCATAAAAGTGCCCTGACCGAACATAGTCCCGGTCATGGCCTGACTACCGGACATACCATTGGAGGTGCCATGACCGAACATAGCCCCGGTCATGGAGTTTTGGATTCCCGTCATGGAAGTGCCTTGACCGAACGAAGCCCCGGTCATGGCCTGATTACCGGACATACCCATGGAAGTGCCGGCACCACTGCCCACAGCACCACCGCCCATGCCGCCCCCGGCGTCTCCGCCCATGGGTCCACCACCCATGGCTCCGCCGCTGGCACCACCTATGCTTCCGCCACCACCCATGCCGCCTCCAGCTCCGCCTCCGCCACCATTCATCATAGCCTGGACATGGCCGCCGAAGGCGATCAAGGACATGGCCAAGGTCAGAACGACCAAAGATACACCAAATCCTTTTTTCATAACTGTTCCTCCTTTTGTTTAACCTCAAAGTGGCGAGGTTAATTATATAGGGGTTTTTTTACAAATTCTTCCTTGGTGAACATTATAGGAAAAAAATAATGAAGAAGTTGTGAAGGCTTTATGAAGAAATTATGAAGAGCTAATCATCTCGATGCGGGAGGGATATTTTAAGGGTGGTCCCCTGGCCGACGGTGCTTTTTACTTCGATGATCCCGCCCAGGGTGGTTACCAGTTCCTTAACGATAGCCAGTCCGATGCCAAACCCTTAAGAACCCAAAGGTTCTATTTGATAAAACCAAAAAAAAATCAATGGTATTTTATCCTCTGGGATACCCTTTCCCGAATCCCTGATTTCGATCCAGAAGGACCCCTTTCCCTTCCCGTAATCGATCTCCAGTCCTCCTTTTTCTGTAAACTTGAGGGCGTTGGAAAGAATATTTTGGAAAGGAACTCTTTGACATTGACGGCTGTTTTTTGGACCTGCTTGAAAAAGCTCGCCTCTGCTACGGTAATATCCTCAATTCCTTTGACCAGTTTAATCAGCCTTTCTGTTTCATTTCTGAGAACTTCCAATCCTTTTTCCTGATCCGTAACGATCCCATCGGCCATGGCCTCAATGTGGGTTTTTATGATCGTCAGGGGAGTTCTCAACTCATGAGTGATATTGGATAAAAGGTGCTCTCGCAATTCCTCTTCCTTTTGCAGGGAGGCCGCCATAAAATTAAAGGTATGGGAAAGCTTGGTGATTTCATCCTCGTTCTTTGTTTCATTTTTTTTGCTGGTGGCGTAATCCGATTTTGAACTCTTTTTATTGGGTATGCGGATCTCAAAATCCCCTCCGGCAATCTTTTCGGCCGCCTCCTGCAAATCAGTTAGCGGCTTGGAGAGATAGCGGCTGAAAATCAGGGCTAAAAGCAAAGCCCCAACGCCGGCAATCAGGACAGAGACATAGAGAAAAGTTCGAATTCGTTTTTTAAAAACGATTTCTTTTTTTATAATTTCCTTTTTGGGAAGCTGTCGAGATAAAAGAGTTCCTATCCTTTGATTTTTGGAGTAGAGAAACTGCCGATCATATTTTTCCCTAACAGAAGTTTGGTGATAAAGCTCGGTCATCTGGTGTTTCATCACCTCCGAAACGGTATCCATAACCATCTGGGAGGTGATAATTTCTCGATCCCCGGAATCGAGGATCTTCAGATCCAGCCCTAACATAATGGCCCAGTGTATAGTTTCGGATAAGGCCAATTTGTCCCATTGTCCGCCTAAGTAGGCGCTTTCCAGCGAAGCCCGGATCCAGCGGAGTTGGTCTTCTTTCACCCCGTTGACGTAGTTGTCAAAGTCTCTGACGATCAGCCGTTGAAAAATAAAACCGGCCAATAAGGCGGCCAGGATGACGATCAGAAAGGATCGGAACAGTTTGGTCCGCATCAGAACCTCTTATCATCCGGTTGTCCGACGAATTTATACCCGGCCCCATAAACGGTTTTGATAAACAAGGGGTTCTGGGGGTTCTCTTCGATTTTATGCCTGATATTTTTTATGTGAGCGTCAATGACCCGGTCGTATCCATCAAACTCATATCCCAGGACCTTATTGACGATCTGAAAACGATTGATCACCACCTGGGCTTTTTGGGCCAGATAAAGAAGGATCTTGAATTCAGTGGTCGTAAAGGGGATGGGACTGTCTCCCTTTCGGACCTCCATGGCCTGGGGATCGATTTTAAGTAAACCATTGTTGAAAGACAAAACACCGCTTTCTTTTTTTTGCGCCCGTCTCAGATGGGCCTTGACCCGGGCTACGAGCTCCCTGGTGCTGAAAGGTTTGACCACGTAATCATCGGCCCCTAAGCCCAGTCCTCTTACTCTTTCATCTTCAGAACTTTTAGCCGTGAGCATGATAATCGGAACATCGGAAAATTCCCTTACCCGGCTGCATAAGGTCTCTCCTTCCATATCCGGGAGCATCAGATCAAGAATAATAAGATCATGTCCTCCTTTGATCAACTGGAGTGCCTTCTGTCCGGTATTGGCCACGGTGACAGTAAACCCTTCCCGTTCCAGGTAAGATTTGACGATACCGGAAATTTTTTCTTCATCTTCAATTACCAATATTTTTTCATTGGTCATAATCGGATCTCCCTTGGCAGACTGGATCTGAAAGGCATCCTTCCCCACTTTTAAAGCCTTTAGTAACTGAGGGATAGAAACCTTTTCAAAATGGATCGAATATTATCAATAAAATCATAACGCCTCTATAAATAGTGGATCGATTGATTATTTTTGAACATCCGTTTTCCATAAATTTGCACTTTACAATTTTCTCTTTGCAATTTCAAATTCCGGATTTTCCGGGTTAGGTTAAGATTTATCCAAGATCATACGAACGTCCAGTCCCAGGCACCCTTCCTTCTCCGGAAATACACGCAGGGGATTGATATCGATCTCGCGAATCTCAGGGAGGTCGCAGAGTAGTTGGGAAAGCCTCAACAGGACATCGGCCACCGCCTCCAAGTCAGAAGGGTTGGTCCCTCGAGCCCCTTTAAACAGGCCTATACCTCGGAGCTCGTTGATCATCTCCCTGGCCTCCCGGGGAGTGATGGGGGCTACTCGTATCGAGACTTCTCCGAAAACTTCCACAAAAATTCCTCCCAGCCCGACCAGGATTACCGGGCCGAACTGGTCATCCTGCCGTCCGCCGATGATCAATTCCCGTCCGCCCGTGGCCATGGGCTGAATTAAGACCCCTTCGATTTTGGCCTCCGGGCAGGCCTGGCGGATTCGTCTGAGCATGTCCCGATAGGCGTCGGCCACCCCGGCTTCGGTGCGCAGGTTCAACTGCACCCCGCCTATATCGGATTTATGAGAAATTTCTTTGGAGATGATCTTCATGGCTACCGGGAAACCCAATCGTCCGGCCGCCTTAACGGCCTCTCCTTCATCCGCAACCGGGATACCCTGGATCATAGGCAGGCCGTAAAGGTTCAAGACCTCACCGGCTTCATGGAGGAAGAGGTCCCTCTTTTCATTCTGCGCTTTTTCGAGAAGCGACCTGGCCGTCTCCCGGTTCTTATGGGGGGATTCGATTTTTCGTGGCTCCCGGGCCTGCTCGATCCCGGCATAATACCGATAGTTCAACTCCAGGGCCCTCACGGTCTCCACCACCTGGGTAAAGATCGGATAGTTGAGGTTCCTTTTGAGCCAGGCCACTTCCTGATCTTCGGTAGATACATAGATGGCCACCGGTTTCTTATACCGTTGGGAAAGCTCTCGGATCCTGGCCAGCAGCTCACGGGATTTCGGCCCCTCGATCAGGGGGATAATGGTATGGAGAAAGACAATGCCGTCCACTCCGTCTTCCGCCAGAGTCCGTTCGATGATGCGCAGGAAAAAATCCAGATCAAAGAGGTCTCCGAGGTCAAGAGGATTAGTCAACCTGATGACTGAGGCCCGGAAATGTTTCTCGATCTCTTCAATGAAGGCTTGGGGGAACTGGGCCAGGTTGAATCCTACAAATTCGCAGGCGTCGGCGGCAATCACCGCGTGGCCCCCGGAACGGGAGATGATCGCCAGGTTTTTCCCGCGCATCGACGGTAGATGCAACACCTTAAGGTCATTGCCTAAGGCCGTGCCGTCGTTGATCCGTATGATTCCACATTGGCGGAAGGCGGCATCAACGACCCGATCATTGCTGGACAGGGAAGCCGTGTGGGAGGAGGCAATCGATTTGCCGAACTGCCCGATGTTGGCCTTGGAGGCCAAAATGGGCTTACGGGACCTGCGGGCCACTTCCATGAGTTTGCGACCGTTCCGGATTCCCTCCAGGTGGAGATAGATAAACCCGGTGGGCGGGTCCTCGATAAGATATTCAAGGAACTCTTCGGTTTGGATGTTGAGCATATTCCCGGCGGAAACAAATTTATTCAGCCCCAGACCTTCGTTCCCCATCAGGTTGAGTACGGACATGCCCACCCCTCCGCTTTGGGAGATGATGGATACATCTCCCAGTTGGACCTTAGGATTCAAGGGGGTGAAAGGAGTGCAAAGTCCGTTTTCTTTATTGATTACGCCGATGCAGTTGGGGCCGACAAAACGCAGGCCCCATTTTTCAGCCACCTGGACCATCCTCTCCTCGAGTTTCTTCCCCTCTTCCCCATGCTCACGAAAACCGGCGCTCTCCACCACCGCCCAACGGATGCCTTTCTGCCCGCATTGGTCGAGGATATCGGCCACGGTGCGGGCCGGGGTGAGGATCACGGCCAAGTCCACCACTTCGGGAATATCCAAAACAGATTGATAGATACGTCTTCCCGAAATAACGCCCCCTTTGGGTCCCACTTCATGGATGAGCCCGCGAAAACCGAATTCGGTGAGGTTATAAATGATTCCCAGCCCCAAGTTGTCCGGGGAAAGGGAAACACCGATCACCGCTATGCTTTCGGGATAAAAAATAGCACGCATAATGCCTCCTATCGATTCAATTCAAAAATATAGGCTTCCCTGTTTCACTACCCCTTGCCCTTGGTCAGGCGCCCTTGTCTGAAAATCTCATACAAAGCCACGGCACAGGCCACCGAGGCATTGAGGGAGGAAACAGGACCCTCCATGGGAATGGAGGCCAGCCAATCGGAGCGTTTCCGAACCAGAGAACTGACTCCTTGGGATTCACCGCCCACGATCACCACCAGGGGCACTCGAAGATCGAGTTCATAGATGGAGACCGGAGAATCGGCCTCCAGGCTGAGGACCCAGAAGCCTTTCTCTTTCAATTCCTCCAGGGTCCTGACCAGATTGGTTACCTGAACCAGGGGCATATATTCCAGGGCCCCGGCTGCGGCCTTGCGGACCGAACCGGTCACCGGACAGGAGCGATCCCTGGACAGGATAACCCCCTGAACACCGGTACCAAGAGCGGTCCGGATCATGGCCCCTAAATTCTGGGGATCCTGGACATGATCCACAGCCAGGAGGACCGGCGGGGGTATTGAATCCATAGGAATTTTGGAGATCAAGGTCTCCAGGGAGACAAAGGGGTGGGCCTGGGCTTTTAAGCGGGCGGCCACATTTTGATGGGTCTGAGCCGGCAATATCCGGTTTATCTCCTTTCCTTCTTTAATAGAAACCGGAATTCCGGCCCGGGCGCATAAGTCGACAATTTTCTGCTTATGCTGATCCCGGTCTGTTGAACTTATAAGCACCTGTTCGACCTGTTGCGGATTGATCTTGATAAGCTCCAGGACGGCTTGTTTTCCCCAGACCCATCGGGAGAAATCCTTTGGAACGGAATTGGTCATAATGGGTTATTCCTTTTCTTACTATTCAGGAAAATAGGCAGAAGGCTGAAGGAAAAGTCATGCCAACGTTTTAAGCATTCAACTCGTCTCAATAAGGCTGTAACAAAGATTAGCCTTACGGGGTTGGATAAACACAATATTACAAACTAATAATACAGCGGCACTTCATTCGTCAATCCCGAATGTCTTTATCGGGAATCCAGGTTTTACAAAGAAATTGGAAATCAAAACCCCTGGCTTCCGGCTTAAAGCATGCCGGAAAGACGGTTAGGGAGTGGTTTAGTAAAAAATTACGCTGTAATGCTAAAAAATCAGGCATTTTTATTCTCAGGCCGCATTTTCCTTCGGACTTCAGTCTATCCACCTGGTTTTTATCTCAAATCTGTAAAAAAGCTCCTCTGCCCTATTCCCCCTAATCGGTATGGCCGGCAAACCCATGCTGTCTTCGCAAGGGTATTTCCTTGATAAAGAAATTGGCGATAAATCCGATGAGGATCAGACCAAGGGCGATGGTGAAAACCTGGGAGATGGCGAAAGCCAGGGCCTGCCGCATGGTCTGGAGAATTTGATCCGACCAGGCAGGGCCTTGACTTCCAATGCCGGCGAAAAAGGCCTTCAATTCCATCTGGGCCTTGGGGCTGACCAAAGCCTGGGGATTATTGGCCATACCCGTTATCTGCTCCGTTGTGACCATAGTCTTGACCTCCGGCGGAAGATGATGCATAAAGTAGTAATTAAAGCGGTTGTTCATCACCGCCCCTAAAGCAGCTAAGCCCAGGGTCCCTCCGATCGACCGGGCAAAAACCATTAAAGAAGAGGCGGCCCCCATTAACCGATAGGGAACGGAGTTCTGTACGGCTATGGTGTAACAAGGCATAATGATCCCGATCCCCACGCCCGTTAAGATAATGTTGATCACCGCCTGGGTGAAACCGGTCTGAGGCGTCATTCTGGAAATCAATCCCAACCCTGCAATCATGGCCCCCAGTCCGATAAGGCCTTGAAGGCGGTAATGCCCCCCGGCCCGGGATAAAAATTGTCCGGAGGTAAAACTCCCCACCACCAGGCCCAGCATCATGGGGGTCATAAAGCTTCCACTGATCGTGGCCGAGGCCCCCAAGACGCCTTGAAAAAAGAGGGGGATGAAAATCATGCTACCGAACATCCCCATGCCCATCAGGAATATGATGATTTGGGAAATCCTAAAAATTTGGTTTTTGTAAAGCGATAAAGGGATAAGGGGCTCTGGACTTCTTTTTTCAATAATAAGAAAAAGGATACCCATGATCAGGGAGAAGGCCAATAGCCCCAGAATGGGTATTGAAATCCAGGGCTGTTCCACCCCGCCCCAGGACAACGCCAGCATGGCCGGTACCAGAGCCAAGATAAAGGCCGCCACACCTAAAAAATCGACACGGGGTTTCAGATCATCCGGCCGCATATCAGGAAAAAAGAAAAAAACAAGAAGGACCACCAATAGCCCCAGGGGGATATTCACCCAAAAAACCCAATGCCAGGAGAGAACATCGGTAATGAATCCTCCCAAAGTCGGTCCGATGATAGACGATATCCCCATGATCCCGGTCATCATACCGGAATATTTCCCCCGTTCGGCAGGAGGGAAGAGATCGGCGGTGATGGCCACGGTATTGGCCATCATCATACCCGCCCCTACGCCCTGAAATCCCCGGAACAAAATGAGTTGGGTCATGGTTTGACTGAAACCGGAAAGCAGGGCTCCGACAATAAAAATCCCCTGGCCGACGAGATAAAACCGTTTTCGGCCGTACAGGTCGGATAATTTGCCGGCAATCGGTACAGTGATCGTTGAGCTAATCATAAAACCGGTGGCCACCCAGGTATAATGAGCGAACCCTCCCAACTCGATAATGATACGGGGCATGGCCGTGCCTATGACCGTCTGGTTGAGAGAACTCATGAACATGGACAACAAGGCCCCGATCAGAGTGATGGTCCTTTCTCTGCTGGTCAAGGACATCTGCTGCACGGGGTCATTTTCAGCTTCGATGGTCATTGGGCCGTTCCAAAAGAAAAAATCTATGAATTCTGAGAGGTCGAGAGGTTTTCTTGAGGTTGAATTAACTTTGAGGAATTCTTAAAATATCCTCGAAATCTCCAAAACGTCATTCCGGCGAAAGCCGGAATCCAGTGTTCTCAAGCAGTGATATTTCTCTGGACTCCGCTTCCGCCGGAGTGACGACTTTTTTACGAGGTCATCAATCTTGATGAAAGATGGAGGTCTATGGAAGCTTCCTGCGCCAAGGGGCAGGAAGCTTCCATAGAATCTTTGGTGAAACGATTAACGGATGTTTATTTTATTTTTTCAATGACCACCGCGTTGGAATTTCCAAAACCGCCGCAAAGCGTGGCCAATCCATATTTTTCGTTGGGATAATCCATCTTCATCCGGTTCAGGAGGGTCACCAGGATGCGGGCCCCGGATTCACCAAGCGGATGCCCCAAGGCGATGGCGCCGCCCCAGGTGTTCACTTTTTTAAAGGGCGCGTTGTCGCTGTCCAGCTTTAATTCCCGGATAACGGCCAGGGCCTGGCTGGCAAAGGCCTCATTGAGTTCAACGGCAGCGATATCCTCGGCTTTTAATCCGGTCTTTTCGAAAAGCTTTTTAACGGAAAAAATCGGACCGACGCCCATCACCGTCGGATCATTGCCGGCCTGGGCCCCGAATTTATATTTATAGCTGTAGGAAAGCCCCAGTTCATCGGCCTTATCACGACTCATCAGCAGCAGGATGGCCGCACCGGCGGTCAACGGGGACGACAAAGCCGCGGTAATTTTTCCGTTCTCCTTAAACGGGGTTTTCATGAGCTTCATTTCCTCCGGATTCAAGGATTCGCGGATCCACTGATCCCGGTCGACCATGAATTCGGTTCCGTCATCCTTAACCCCTTTTACCGGAATGATCTCATTATTAAATCTTCCCGTATCCCTGGCCATTTTGGCCCCTTCATGGGAAAAAATGGCAAATTTAATCATATCATCCACGGAGATATTATAAACATCGGCTACCTTTTCCGCCGTAGCTCCCATGGGGATCTCCAAGGGGTTATAACGTTTAAACAGCCTTGGCGAAATATCCATATTAGCCATCATGGGAACTTTCTCCATGTCTTCAGCGCCGCCGGCGATCATGATGTCGACTTCCCCGGTCATGATGGCCCTGGCGGCGTCCATGGTGGCCGACATTCCGGAAGGGCATTGGTTGCAGATGGTCTGAGAAGGCACGCTTTCCGGGAGACCGGAAGCCAACCAGGCCGCCCTTCCAATATCATTCTGCATTCCGGAAGGATTGGCCGTACCGATAAACACTCCCTCCACCATCTCCGGTTTTACCTTGGGGTTCCTTTCAAAAAGGGCATTATAAAGAACCGTTAACAGTTCGTCCGGTCGGTTATTTCTAAACCATCCCTTCTCATTGTGGGCCCGGGCATTGGCGGTCCGGATCCCGTCGATAAATACGCATTCTTTCATCTTTCTCCTCCTGTTAGATTCTAACAAAGTCTAAGTCTATTTGAGATTTTACTTCGAACATACAAATCGTTACGGGTTGCTCGTTACTGGTTCCTGGTTATTCTTTAAACCGAGTAACTAGTAACAAGGAACAAGCAACAGAATATCTTTGATTATTCCCCTGTAAAAGTGGGTTTACGTTTCTGCATGAAGGCGGTGATGCCTTCCACAGCGTCTTTTGACCTGGATACCATCTGGATCCCTTCCAATTCCACTTTGATCCCCTCATCCAGCCCCTTCTCGATGCCGGTATTGACCGCGTTAAGGACGGCCTTGACCGCCAGGGGGGGCCGCGAAGCCAGAAGTTCGGCCATCTCTTTCACATCTTTCATCAATTCACCTACTTTGGAAACTTTATCTACTAATCCGATTTCCAAAGCCTCCTGGGCGGTAAGTCTTTTGCTGAAAAGGATCAAATCCAGGGCCTTCGATTTCCCCAGTATTCTGGGCATGCGCTGGGTTCCACCCCATCCCGGAATAATGCCCAGGTTGAGCTCGGTCAGACCGATTCTGGCGTTTTCCTGCATGACCCTGAAGGTGGAGGCCATGGCCAGTTCACATCCGCCGCCGAAGGCATAACCGTTTATGGCCGCGATCACCGGCTTGGTTAATCGATCAATCCTGGTCCAAACCTCCTGCCCCTTGGGCCCGGTCGCCCCCGCCCCGGCCGGATCGGAGACATCAAAACCGGCCGAAAATCCTTTTTCGCCGGCCCCGGTGATGATCAGGCACCTTATTTCCTTATCGGTTTCGGCTTCGTCGAGGGCTTTTTCAATATCAAGCAGGGTGGCCAGGTTAATGGCGTTGGCCGGTGGACGATTCAGGGTGAGCAAGCCTATGTTTCCCTGTTTGCTATAAAGAATATTTTGTAACTCCATATCATCTACCTCCTTTTCTTTAATACGAAAATAGAGTTCGGCGTCGAACGAACTCTGTTTTCATGCCCCGGCTTCCTTTAGGAAGCCTCCTGTTTAGGTCGGCATACGGCATCCGGCCGATCGGCTATGCCGTTCTTTTGGTCAGACTCCCCGAGGGAGTCTGACGGGATGCCTCTTCAAAAGCTCGACAAAGTCGAGCGGCCCGACCGGCTCGTGGTGCCACGCCCCAAAAAGCGGGGCATGACGGTTAAGTAAATCGTTGAAACCGGATTTGTCCGCGTTAATGCAGGCCAAAAAGTTATTTCTTTTAGCTAACGAACCCTAAGTTTTTTAGATGGACCGGCCCATTAAATCATCCACTTCCGAGCGCTCGTTCACTTTTTTTTAACATATTTTATTTTTAAAAGTCAAGGCAAATAACGAGTTTTCATTTTCTTTTCTTTTGAGAAAAAATATGCGATAAAGAGAGAAACTGGTAGTCGGTTGTGGGCTACAGGTAAGGGATAAGGTTAAATTTAACAAGTTCGTAAAAAGTTGCCGGAAGCCCGAATTCGTCATTCCCGCGAAAGCGGGAATCCAGGAAACTCAATCCCGCCTTGGGGGGAGACCTCCGCCCCCCGCTGAAGACATTCGGGGGCAGGCTTCGCGGGGGTGTCGGCTTTGGAGACTTTTTATGGATTCATCAATTTAATAATCTCCGAAAGTCTCTTTTCCGGTTTTTTTCTTAAACCCTCTCTTCATACCAGATGATCTCATAGAAAGGCAAAAAGAAGTATGTTGGATCTTGATTATTTATTTCATCCCCAATCGATCGCTATTGCCGGAGTGAAGGATGTCAATATCAAATTTAATCCCGGACTGATGTTTTTGGAAGCCTTGATCAAATTCGGATATAAAGGCCGTCTTTATCCCCTTAACCTCAACGGCGGGAAAGTCCTGGGACTGAAGGTTTATAAAAATGTCCAAGAAATACCTGACCCGGTTGATTATATCATTTCAGCCATCCCGGCTAAAAATACCCCCCAGTTGGTGGCCGATGCCTCGGCCAAAGGAGTCAAGGCCATCCACTTCTTCACCTCCGGCTTCGGTGAAATAGAGAATATCGAAGGAGAAAAGCTGCAGGCCGAAATTCTGTCCCTGGCCCGCCGGGGAGGGGTCCGCATAATCGGCCCGAATTGTCTTGGATTGTATTGCCCGCAAGGCGGTTTGACCTTCAATCCGGAGGTGTCCAGAGAGTCCGGTCCGGTGGGGATGATTTCTCAAAGCGGGGGAAACGCTTCCCATGCCATAGCCGAAGGAAACTCAAGGGGCATTCATTTCAGCAAGGTCATCAGCATGGGAAACGGGGCCGATCTCAATGAATCGGATTATTTAGAGTATTTGACCCATGACCCGGAAACAAAAATCATCACCGCCTACCTGGAAGGGATCAAGGAAGGCCCCCGTTTTCTGAAGGCCCTGCGGCAGGAATTAATGAAGTTGTATCCCTCAGAAGCCGGCCGGATATTTAAAAATCCTATCGATATGAATGGTCTTGAAAATCAGGAAGTCTTTCTTGAAACAATCCGGATCATTGAGGCTGAAGACGAGGTGGATTTATTGATCTTTCATGTGGCCTTTGACCATTTCGGGTTGATCTCCGGCGATGACAAGGCCCTGATGACCGGGCTTTTTCATGTACTGATTCTCGATTTAATCCATAAAGTAAAAAAACCCATGGCCGTCATCCTCCATTCTTTTGTCACCGATCGGGCCGGAAAACTTGCCAAAGAGATACACGATTCCTTGACCAAAGTCGGGTTTGCCGTTTTCCTGTCTATCCCGCGGGCAGCCAGGGCTTTGAGTAAATTTATCCGATATCAGAACCGGATTAATTCCGAGGCTTCGGCTGAAAAATAGCCTCCATCCGGAACAGTGATATCCGAATGGAGCAGACAGCGTTCAGCAACTATTGACGCATTAATTTAAGTTCCCCCCCACCCCCCCCTCCCCCTCAGAGGGGGGAGGGCCAGGGAGGGGGTGATATCAATTTATTTAATTCGTTTGTAATAGCAGTTAGCAAAAGCAATTATTAATGATTTTTCTGATCGTTGAACGATGATAGCTTTCATCCTGGAGGATCATCTCCGATGAACACGACTTAGCTGACTGCTGATCGCTGACGGCTTTTAGTCTCCGTCGGAAATCTTGCGTTCTGGAGGAAGAATCATATAAATTTAGAAATTTGGAGGTAGTCTATGCGATACATCATTTTCGGTGCCGGGGCGATTGGCGGAGTAATCGGGGCCCGGTTGCATCGGATCGGCAAGGAGGTTGTGCTCATCGCCCGCGGCCGGCACCTGGAGGCCATCCGCCAGAGCGGACTCAGGCTGGAAACCCCGGGAGGGACCGATACTCTCAAAATCCCGGCCGTTTCAACACCGGCTGAAATTCAGTTCGAAAAAAATGATGCGGTCATCCTGGGCATGAAGTCCCAGGACACGATCGGTGCTTTGGAGGCCCTGCGGGCTGCGGCCGGCGACCGCCTGCCGGTGGTTTGCACCCAAAACGGGGTGGCCAATGAACGGATGGCCCTGCGTCGCTTCGAAAACGTTTATGCCATGGTGGTTATGCTCCCGGCCACGCACTTAGACCCGGGGGTGGTCCAGCAAAACTCAGCTCCGACCCCGGGAATCCTGGATGGTGGCCGCTATCCAGTGGGGACCGATCCCCTGATTGAGGCGGTCTGTGCCGATTTACGAGAGGCCGACTTCAGCGCCCAACCCGATCCCGCAGTGATGCGGCAGAAATACACCAAACTTTTGCTCAACCTCGGTAACGCCTTTCAGGCCATTTGCGGAAATGAAGCCGACGGAAGGGATCTTCTCCGGGCCGCCCGGGAAGAAGCGCTGGCCTGTTACCGGGCCGCCGGTATCGCCTTCGCTACGGACGAAGAGTTTCGGAACCGCCGGGGTGATCTCATCCGGGTCCAGCCCATCGGCGACCAGCGTCATTGGGGTCAGGTCTTTTTTTTTAACATTATCCGAATGTCAAGAAAATAGACCTGACCCCAATTTGCCGGCCTGCGGCGCCCTGAAAAGACCTATTTTCCAAAGCGACAGAATACTTTGCTTTGTGGGGAGATACCCACAAAGCAAAAATAATCTTCTCTGTGTTCTCTGTGGCTCTGTGGTGAAATCTATTTTGGACAAGAGTGGGGCATCATACTAATTTCTTGACAGAGAGTAACCTGACCCCGCTTCCTGAGTTTATTCAAACTCTGCTCATCAAGAGGAAGGTCTTGTCATTAACATTTATGAATCCAAAACCGGTCTTCGATTTTTCCAGGGACGGGCTGTTTCAAGTTGAAAAGCCAGACGAAACAATAGGGCCTCCTCCCCGAATTTAGCCGTGAATTGTAAGCCGATCGGTAAATTATCAGCCGTCCAATACAGGGGAACAGACATGGATGGTTGTCCGGTCACATTATGCAAGCCGGTAAAACCAAAAAAACTGGATAAATCGCTTAAATACTGTTTGATATCATCGGTCATCATATTAAGCTTCCCCAAGGAAATTGGGGGCTTAAGTAAAACAGGACTCAGTAATACATCATAATCCATAAAAAAGCGGGCCACCTGTCTTCCGGTCCGGTGAATGGTTTGAATGGCGTTGAAATAAGCCGTCGCAGTCACGGCTTTCCCGGTTTCGGCAGCCCTCCAGGTAATATTTTCTACGTCATCCGGTGATAATTCCCGACCAAGTTCTTTGGCTTGAAGTTCGAGTATTGCCCGGGTGCTGACATTCATAATAGTAACTGTCGCCGGACCCAAAGTGTTCTGATCGATGATCGGGGCTTTTTCTTCCAGATGATGGCCAAGCTCCTCACACAACTTGGCAGCCTCGTAGGTGGCTTTGATACACTCAGGATCAACGGTTGCTCCGCTGGGAGGGGTGGTCGTAAAGGCTATCCTTAAGGGACCAGGGGACTCCCCGACCTCTATAAGAAAAGGGCGTTTAGGGGGTGGGGCCCAATAAGGATCTCCTGGAACAGGTCCGGCTGATGCATCCAAAAAGGCCGCGCTATCCCTGACGGTACGACTGATGACATGATTCATGCTCATTCCTGCCCAGCCTTCGCCGGCATCAGGGGCCATTGATATTCTACCCCGGGTCGGTTTTAAACCGAAAACTCCACAGCAGGAGGAAGGGATACGAATCGATCCTCCGCCATCCGAAGCATGGGCTACTGGCACCATACCGGAAGCCACAGCCGCCGCTGCCCCTCCGCTGGAACCACCGGATGTACGTTCCAGGTTCCAGGGATTACGGCATGGTCCAAAGAGTCGGGGTTCGGTGGAAACGGTTAGACCGAATTCCGGGGTATTGGTTTTTCCGAAGATGACCAATCCTGCGTTACCATATTTGACAACAAGTTCCGAATCATGGTCCGGGATAGTCTTGGCAAACATCCCCGAACCATAACTGGTTGGGACACCTTTATAATACACGCCTAAATCCTTTAAAAGAAAGGGAACGCCCCTTAACGGACCCGCAGGTAGACCTTTGGCAATGCTCGCCCTGGCCAGATCATACATCTTGATGACTACGGCATTAAGCTTGGGGTTGTATTTCTCCACCCGGTTAATGGCTGCCTCCAGAAGCTCTTCGGGAGAGATATCCCCTTGTTTAACCAGTTGCGCCAATCCTAAAGCATCGTACTCTTCATATTCCTGAAAAATGTTCATGAACGCTTGTACCTCCTTGTTTCGATCTGTGCCTTCCCTCAAGCTAAAAATAGTCAATATATTAATCCTTCCCCGTCGATTCGTCAAAATATAATCAGAAGGTCTGTGAACGGGGTGGGAGTGAGCCGCGATGTGGGGCGAACAAAAAAGCCATTTATCCGCCTTAGGCTCTAAGCTCTTTGCCTTACTCTAACTCACGAATTTTCCTGGCCCGCGGCAACAGATCATCCAATTGTTTTTTGATCGCGATCTTATCAAACTTGCCCACGCTGGTCTTGGGGATCGTTTTGGTGATCAGGATATAATCGGGGAGCATCCATTTGGTGATTTTTCCCTTTTCCACTCCCTCGGACTGCAAAAAGGTGAGGATGTCTTTTTCATTCTCTTTGGCGCCCGGGACCAGGGTCACCAGGGCCAAGGGCCTTTGTCCCCACTTTTCATCAGGGACCCCCACATAGGTGGCCTCCAAAACAAATTCGGCCGTGGCCGTCAGGTTCTCTAACAAAACGGTCGGCACCATCTCGGCGCCGCTGCGAATCATGTCAGACATCCGGTCGGCTATGGTGGCATAACCTTCTTCATCCACCTTGGCCACATCACCGGTATGGAACCAGCCGTCTCGCCAGACTTCGGCCGTTTTCTCCGGTTCGTTATAATACTGTTCCATAACCCACGGCCCCCGAATCACGATTTCACCCACGGTCTCGTTGTCTCTGGGAACCGGGTTCCCCTTCTCATCGACAATCCTCACCTCCAGGCCGGGAACGGCCAATCCTGTTTTTACCCGGATCTCGTCCAGTTTTTCTTCGGGCCAGTCGACCATGGTTTTTTTGACAAAAGCCCGGATGGCCGCCGGTGCGGTTTCAGTCATCCCGTATCCGGATCTGGCCTTAAAACCGGGAATGATTTTTTCCGCTTTCTTTTTTAATCCTAAAGGCAAGGCTCCGCCGCCGACCCCCAGGTTCTTCAAACTGCTGAGATCGTATTTATGAAGATCCTTATATTCCACAATCATGGCCAGGACAGTGGGCACCACCGAGGTAGAAGTCACTTTTTCGGTTTGAACCAATTCGCAGAAGCCCTCCACCGTAAAGGTCCCCGGCAGGACCAGCTTGTTGGCGGCGAAGACATTGAAAAACGGGGCGCCCCAACCATGAACATGGTACAGGGGAGTTACAGCCATCCAGACTTCGGCCTCTCCAAAGTGGACATGGGAGGGGTCGGTCAGGAAAGAATAATAGGCAATAACATGGAGGGTCTGCAAATAAAGCTGCCGGTGGGTGAACATCACACCTTTGGGCAGACCGGTTGTGCCCGTGGTATAGCAGAGGGTGGCATAGGTATCCTCGTCAAGATTAGGCCATTCAAATTCAGGTGAATGATCTGGGAGCATTCTTTCATATTCAAAAACCGGTTCGATTTTGGTTTGCGGCAGTCCCGGCTTATCGGACAAGTAGACATATTTTTGTACCGTGTCCTTGATCCGCTCATGAATCTTTTCCAGCATCGGCCAGGCAGTATCGTCCACGAAAAGGATTTTGTCCTGGGAATGCCGGATGGTATGGACAATATGATCCAGAGAGAGCCTGATGTTGATGGGATTCAGAACCGCCCCGCAGCCCGGCACGGCGTAGTATAGTTCCATGTGCCGGTGATGATTCAGAGCCATAGTGGCGATCCGGTTCCCCGGCTGTCGGGGTTTCCCGGGCTGAAGACCCAGTGTACCCTGGAGGGCGTTGGCCAACCGGCAGGTCCTTTCATACCACTCCCGCCAGGTCAACCGGAAATATTCTCCGGTGTTAGGATTCCGATAAACCAGCCCGATCTCATTCGGGTAAATATCGACCGGCCTCTTCATCAGGGTCTTTAACAGCAGGTTATAATTGGTACTGAACTCCGGATAGGTCTTCAAGGTCATCCCGGATCTCCTTTCATAAAAAATCGTTTTGATTTTAAATGGGACTACATCAAAATGTCAAGGAAGGAATTATTTAATTACTGCATTAAAACATAAAGTTATAGATGATCAACCTTTTATCATTGACAGTAAAACATGGATTTATATAAAGTTCATGAAAGAAGGAAAAAGGGATAAATTCCTTTCGACTCTTTATCACGAAGAAACGATGCGTCACTCAACCTGCCTATTATTATATTTGGCAGTGTCAGGCCCCTGGGGGGCATGACGGTTTAGCTTGGGATAAAATAAAGATACAGGAGGTCATAATGAAACTGCAGGAACTGTTCAATTTAAAAGGCAAGGTCGCTTTGGTCACCGGAGGCGGAAGAGGCATCGGTAAATTCATATCCACCGGCCTGGCCGAAGCGGGTGCGGATCTGATTATCACCTCGAGAAAGATGGCCAATCTGGAAGCATCGGCCCAGGAATTATCCAAAGCTTTTAATGTCCAGGTCTTACCCATTGCCTGCGACATGTCCAAAGAAGAAGATATTGAAAACATGCTTAAGACCGCCACTCAAAAATTTCCGCGTATCGATATTCTGGTCAACAATGCCGGGGCAACCTGGGGGGCGCCGACCCTGACTTTTCCTTTGGATAAGTGGGATTATGTCTTCAATGTCAATGTCCGTTCGGTCTGGATCCTGACTCAGAAGATGGCCAACCTGATGAAGGACTGGGGCGGAGGAACGATAATCAATATTGCTTCGACCGCCGGCCTTCGGGGAACCACCGAAGAAGGTCACCCGGCCGTACCCTACAATTCAACCAAAGCCGCTGTCATCAGCCTCACCCAGAACCTGGCCGTCAAACTGGCTCCCTACCATATCCGGATCAACGCCATTGCGCCGGGCTATTTCAAGACCGATATGATGGCCCATGTGACCCGGAATGAAGAAGTCTATAAGATGGCCACGGCCGGAATTCCTCTGGGAAAAGCGGGAGACGCAGACGATATGAAGGGAGTGGCCGTCTTTTTGGCTTCCCCGGCTTCCCAATTTATTACCGGTCAGACTATCGTAGTGGACGGCGGTTCGGTCGCTAAATAGTTTCCATCTGGAAACGGTCCTTTTTCGCCCTGGCTGTGTCAATCTGCGGGATTGTTTGTGCGGCGTACGTATGTACGCCTCCGCGCAATCCCTTGATTTTCTTGCCAGGACAAAAAATTCCTCGTTGATGAAGACTAAATAGTAATGGCTCATCTCTAAAAAGAGTTGACGATAAGCCAAGGTTTCAAGGGGTCATATTTTCAAGGACCGTGGAGAGGAGGGAAAGTCGCCTGCATTCATGGAAAATCTATCTCAAGAAGAACGCAATACGAAAACAGCCATAGGATATCTGCAGCACATCGTGGACGGCAGTGGGCGGTTTGGGAAGGAGTCTTTGGAATACCGTATATCTTTTAAATTCAATGACCAGGGAAAGATTACCCGGCAGAAGGAGTTTGTGGATAGTTTATTCACCGCCAGATTCTATGGATTGATCCAGGAGACATAGGGGGTTGATCCTTGGCCAGAGCTTCCCGCGAATTCCAAATCTTCACCAAACCCGGTGGTTCCCTCTGCAATCTGGGTTGTCATTATTGTTACTATCTAAAAAAAAGACTCCTCTATCCCATGGAGGAGTCTTTTCGCATGTCCGATGACCTGCTGGAAAAATATATTGTCCAGCACATCGAAAGTTTTCCCGGTCCGACCATCCACTTTTCCTGGCACGGCGGGGAGCCGACCCTCCTGGGTCTTGACTATTTTGAAAAGATAGTCGCCCTTCAACGCAACCATCTTCCCCCTAATCGACGCCTGCTCAACGGGATACAGACCAACGGCACTCTCCTGGATGAAAAATGGTGCCGTTTTTTTAAAACCGAGAACTTTACCGTCGGTCTCAGCCTGGATGGACCGCAGGGCCTGCACGATCAATACCGGGTCTTCAAAGGGGGAAACCCCACCCA
>JACQYK010000160.1 GCA_016208255.1 Deltaproteobacteria bacterium
AAACTCATTCACAGTCCCCCCGTACTCGGTGACCTTGTGGATAAGGATCTCATAGACTTGATCCATGAGACAGTAGACTTCTTCGGCATCGAGCTTCTCCGACATCGTGGTATAACCAGCCATGTCGGTGAACAGGACGGAGACCTGTTTCCGCTCCCCTTCGATCCGGTTACGCTGGGAAAGGATCTTTTCGGTGATATTGCCGGGGAGGTACTTCTGGATCTTGGCTAATTTCTCATCGAAGGTGAGGTCTTTGGGGGTGGGGTTGGAAGCAGGGATTCCGGATAAGGGCTGACCGCAGTCTTCGCAAAACTTTGCAGATGGCATGACTGAATGGCCACAACTTGGACATTTTATTTCAAACTTATGGCCACATTCGCTGCAGAACTTGGCCGTCTCATTATTCTCAGATTGGCATTTCGGGCACTGCATCTACCACCTCCTGGAGAGTTTGAATAGATCACACCCCGGCTATAAAGTTCTCTTTTTGATGTGGACCCCAAAGAAGTGAATGATCTTCTGGGGAACCCTCTAAAGTTTCACTTCAGCCCTGCCTTGCGTAATGAATCAATAAAATTATCTAAAGTCGATTGATCAGGGTAGTTATAAGCCACTGCCTTTGAATAGTTATCTAACGAGAACTTCGGGTTCATTCTGAGGACTTCGGCAGCTTCAGCCTGGGCCTCCTTCTCTCGACCCATAAGAGCGTAGATAGAGCACAGACCAATATGACCGAATATGTAATTTGGATTCCGGAGAAAGGCTTGTTTGTAGGCCGAAATCGCCTCCTCAAACCGACCCGTCTTTCTGTAGCAGCCTCCCAAATTACCAATAATAACTGACGGACAGAAGGGGTTAAATCGGATTGCTTTTTCATACATTAGTATAGCCTCATTAAACCGATGTGCACCATATAAAGCATTGGCATAGGACTCATTGGCTACCAATCCGTTCGGATCAAGGGCCAATGCCTGTTCTGCTTCGGCAATCCCCTTGTCATACTCCCTTTTTGCGACATAGATTTCTGCTAACAAACAATGGATGTTAGGTAAGTTATCATCAATAGCCAAGGCTTTTTGAGCCAGTTCCATAGCCATTTCTATAGGATCCCGAGGGGAATTAGTGGACCCATACATTACATCCATCCGGTAGACCAAACCCAAAAGGGAATAACCAAAGGGATTCTCTGGCCACCTCGTCATAATCTCCTCTGCGATCCGCCGAGCCATGTTATTGCCCTCGATAGACATAACTTGAAGGTAATGAAACCCTTCCAATACCTTCAGATAACAATCAAGACCCTGCTTTCCTTTAAAATATTTCTCAGCTACTGAAGATAGTTTCCCTATCGGTAGTTTCATCCCCATACTCATCAGAATCTTTTTCGTAACTTCATCCTGTAAGGCAAAGAGGTCTTTCATCTCACGATCATAACGATCGGCCCATAGGTGATAACCGCTAAGGGCATCGATCAATTGAGCGGTAATCCGAACCCGATTGCCAGACTTTTGAACACTACCCTCCAGCACATAACGAACCCCAAGATCTTCGCTGACCTGCTTAACTTTGACGGGGTTTCCCTTGTAGGTAAAGGTGGAGTTGCGAGCGATAACAAAAAGGTTCGGGATCCTGGATAGGGCAGTGATGATGTCTTCGGTAATCCCATCGCTAAAGAACTCCTGATTTGGGTCTCCACTCATGTTGACAAAGGGCAGCACGGCGATGGAGGGTTTGTCGGGCAATGGGAAGGCCATCTTCTCCTTGGAAGCGACCTCCACCCGTTCCACAGGCATTCGGACCCCAGGCTCCATCAGGACTCGATAGATCTTTACCGGTTCCTTGATATTCTTGACCGTCTGCTCCCCAACATACTCATATACAAACGCCAACTTATTTTTAATCTGGTCGTAGGCCGTTCCGGTTATACAAATTCCACCTGCTTCGGCCAAACTCTGGACTCGGGCCGCAATATTGACACCATCTCCTAAAATGGTATCACCTTCTTCGACCACATCCCCCAGGTTAACCCCGATCCGGAACTCCATCCGGCGATTTTCATCTATGTCTTTATTCCTCTCTTTGAGTTCCTCCTGAATTCCCACCGCACAACGGACGGCATCCACTACACTGGCAAATTCGGCCAGGACACTGTCACCCCCGGTGGCTACAAGGCGTCCCCGATGCTGCTGAATGGATCCGGAAATGACTTCCATACAGGCCTTCAGGGTGCGGATGGTCCCTTCCTCATCTGCCTCCATAAGGCGGCTGTAGCCCTGGACATCGGCACTGAGGATGGCCGCGAGCTTTCGTATAACCTGATCCGGGGTCATGAGTTCATCTCCTTAGGCTGAAGCTGAAACAAAAAAGCCCGTTCCTCATTTGAGAACCGGGCTTTCCTGAATTCCTCCATACTGTTGCCCCCTTTTGGGTTAAGTGGCGTTGCTGGAAGACGGGTTACCTAATTAAGCTGGTTTTTGAATGGATCACATTATATATGTTTTTGGGAATAGTGAACAGGGGAATTTTTCTAAAAAAATGGAGAACATAGGTTGTTCTTATCCGAAGGGGTTGATGATTCTCAGTGACTGTTCAATTTGCTGCTGGTGCTGCATATCTTCGGTATATAAGATGGCACATTGATTTTCGAGAGCCGAAGCCATTATCAAACAGTCCCAATATGAGTATTTATACTTCATCCTTAACTCCCAGCAGCGTTTTACCGTTTTCAGTCTAATAATAGAAAGCCGTGTTTCCCTGATAATGACTTCAAGCTTTTCCTGAATATCCTTTTCCTCAATTTCATGGCGTAACATGACACTATATATTTCATTGAGTACTTGGGTATTTATGAAGACAACCTTATCCGAAAGGCTTTGCAATAAGGAGATAGCCTTATCTCTCTTCTCCCTCGCCTGATTTTCCGTAAGTATGGTATAGATGAAAATATTCGTGTCTATGAAGACTCGATTATCTTTCATGAAGTGCATCCTTCGAGGGGATTTTGATCTTATCCACCTTAATAGGGTTTAGAATCAAATCGGCAAAGCGATCCCGTTTTTTCCTTAGTGGTCTAATAACCACTTTAAGTTCAGACTCTTTTAGTTCATCGGGTAGGGGCATGAACTTACTGATCTCCTTGCCAGAAACGATAGCTGAATAACTTTTCATGACCTCACCTGCTTTGGTTACTTAATTTGATATAAAAATGGTTTTTGATTTTATAGTGTTGTACCTTGTTAAAAGTATAAAAGAAACCCCAAAAGCGGTAAAAAAAAAAAAAAAACAGGTTGGATGAGTGATTTCAGGAGATTTGTGCACAATGTTCATAATCCCTCAGAGCTTTGCCAGCATCTCCCGAATCCTCCCCAGCCAATAATCCATCCCCATCTCCTGGAACAATCCTTCTGCCTCTTTCAGGTTTTCCAGGGCTTTTTCTTTTTCACCTCCATCCAGGTAAAATTCCCCCAAGAACATGAGTCCCTGAGCCTACGAGGGTTTCATTTTTAGATCTTTTAATATAGCCAATTTCCAAAAAAGGAGACGTTGTTTCTGAATTGAGTTAACAGGATGGCGATCGGATGTCTGTGAGATACCAGGGAGCGGAGGGTCCGATTTTTGGGGTACGACTTCGGCCGTTTGTCGATTGGGTAATTCCAGGGAAGAATAATTTGGGAGGTAATTAAATCAATTCAGAAACAACGTGTGCGCCAGGGCAAGCCTGGAGTTTCTTGCGGGGTGAGAGTCCCTGCCGGGCAAGGAATAGCCAACCACCCGTACCGAGTGGTGTGTGAATTAGGGGGTGGTAATAATGTGTCACTAATTGCAGGACTTGTTGGAAGTCCACTAATTGCTTGCCTTAAGGTAAGTCCGCTAATTGCATGCCTTGCGGTAGGCCTCAATGAGGAGAGAAGATTTTTCTTTTTAGCTTCTTGCTCTGCCAAAAAATCTTTAAAGGAATCTTCGTCATAGTCCTGGGAATTGTTAATATCGATCATCGTCAAACGGCCAGAATGGTGTTCGATGATCGTGCAATCACCGTGCCCCACATTTAGAAAGTGGATGCGAAGCATTAAAATTCCTTGGCTGGGTTTACATGACTATTAGAAAAAGAATGGCGATTCGTTTATAAATAGGTTAGAAATAAAAAGATAAAAAAAATAAATTCGGACGGCTATATTGTTATTCATTGATATTATTTAATTTTTGGTGGGCCGTACTGGGATCGAACCAGTGACCTACTGATTAAGAGTCAGTTGCTCTACCTGTTGAGCTAACGGCCCACAATACCAGGGACTACCTAACATAATTTAGCAAGGGTGACAAGAAGAAAAATCAGGGTGAAACCTCTGAAAAAAAGCTCCCCTTTTTGCCCAATCTCTTTGTCAGGCTTAAATTTGAAGAAAAAATCATTATAAAAAATTATTCTGTTTCGGTTTCTTTGATTTGAGTCAGACAGTCTAAAATCCTTTCCAGCCGGGTCTTGGGTAATCCGCCAAAGGCGGCTTCCAAATCCGCTCTGGAAAAGGCCTCCCCTAAAAAAGAATCCACCGGAAGCCGTTCTTCCCAGCAGCCAACCAGGTTTCGACAGGGTAACGGGGCCTGCGCCCGGCGGCAATAATTGAAGGTCAGCATCATCCCCAGTTGAGGGCAATAGATTTCCAGTTTATCATAGGTTTCAATCATAACCAAAAAAAGGTTCAAAGTTCAAAGTGCAAAGTGCAAGGTTCGAGGTTCAAGGTTTAGGGTTCAAGGTATAAGGTTTTTGGGGAGAGTTTTCCGTGGACCTTACACCTTAAACCTTATACCGTTTTTATATCTTCGGCTTGGGAAGTTTTTCCAAAGCTTTTAACGATTTCCGGATCTCTTCGTCGGGCAGTTCGAAATCGGTCAGTTTCCCTTCGAAATAGGCGTTATAAGCCATCATATCCACCAGCCCATGACCGCTCCAGTTGACCAGGATGGTCTTGGCCTTGCCTTCTTCCTTGCATTTTTGGGCCTCGGAGATCACCGCAGCCAGGGCGTGGTTGGTTTCCGGGGCCGGGATATGTCCTTCAGTCCTGGCCCAGGTCACCCCGGCGGCAAAGGTTTCCAATTGCTTGACGGCCCGCGGTTCGATCAGCTTGTCCAGAATCAATTGAGACACTATGGGGGCCATGCCGTGATAGCGCAGTCCCCCGGCGTGAATCGGGGCCGGAACAAAGGTATGTCCCAGACTATACATGGGTAATAAAGGGGTCATCTGCACTGTATCTCCGAAATCATAGACAAAGGGACCTTTGGTCATGGTCGGGCAGGAAGCCGGTTCCACGGCGATGATCTCAATCTTTTTACCGCCGATCTTGTCCCGGACAAAGGGCAGGGCCAGACCGGCAAAATTGCTTCCGCCCCCGGCGCAGCCAATGACAATGTCCGGGTAGTCGCCGACTTTCTGGAGTTGTTTCTGGGCTTCCAAACCGATGATAGTCTGATGGAGCAGGACGTGGTTCAGAACACTGCCCAGGGAATATTTGCTGCCGGGGTTGCTGACGGCATCCTCAACAGCTTCACTGATGGCGATACCGAGACTTCCGGGAGAGTTGGGGTCCTGTTCCAGTATGGACCTGCCGGCTTTGGTGTCCGGACTGGGGCTGGGGATACAGGTCGCTCCCCAGGTGTTCATCATCAGACGGCGGTAAGGTTTCTGGTCATAACTGATCCGGACCATATAGACCTTGATTTCCAGGCCAAACAGGGCTCCGGCAAAGGCCAAGGCACTGCCCCACTGACCGGCTCCGGTCTCGGTGGCGATCCGTTTGGTCCCCGAAATTTTATTATAATAAGCCTGAGGCACGGCGGTGTTGGGTTTATGACTGCCGGCCGGGCTGACTCCTTCGTTCTTATAATAGATTTTGGCCGGGGTCTGTAAAAAAGCTTCCAAACCATAGGCCCGGACCAAAGGAGAAGGCCGCCAGATCAGATATTTTTCCAGGACGGGTTCCGGTATATCGATAAAGCGCTGCGGACTGACTTCCTGTTCGATCAGGGGCATGGGAAAGATCGGGGCCAGATCGCCAGGGCCGACTGGTTGGCCGGTACCGGGGTGCAGGGGGGGTTGCATTCCGTTCGGCATATCAGGCAAAATATTATACCACTGACGAGGCATTTCATCTTCCGTTAAAAGTATTTTTTTTGGCACCATTGTTCCTCCTTTTCCTCAAGGGTATTATTGTTTTATATATAACCTATTTTTTTTTAGCCGGGAATAGATTCATCAGGGCAGAGAAGATGAACTGTCGGAGAATATCCAATAAGGCCTACTATATAAAGGTTCTGGAAACCTGTCAACCAATTTTCAGGAGAGGTTGGTCCGGAATCATTTATTTTAAACAAGTTTAGACCCATAAGGGCCATTTTATCCCTTGATTCGCCTGTCCATTTAATCTATATTCAAGATCAGCCGGACCCTGCTGCGGTCCCTTTTAAAATCAAAAGTCATAATTTCGGAAAATACCTGATGGGGGATAAAGAAATTTTTCCTTTTAAGGACATCGTCCAGGATCTGTGGACCGGAGGGAATCCCTTAATCGATCCCCTGGTTCCGGCCGTTATCAAGGTCTGGAGTCAGGTGGTCCCTGATTCGTTACGCCCGGCGGTCTGCTTGGAAGGAATCCGCGAAGGGACCCTCCATCTGTTGGTTTCCAATCCGGTGGTCGGACAGCATTTACAGTTTCTAAAGGAATCGATTCAGAAAAAAATGAATGAACTTCTGGGAGGGCCGGTCGTTAAGGGGATTCGGGTCAAGAGCGGGGCCTTTCCGGAGGTGCCTTCTGCAGAATCCGAAGCAACTGGGACCCATAAACCCCGGACTCCTGGTAAATGGTAATAGGGGAGAGGACCTTGAGTTCTTCCCGACCCTGGTAAACGGCCTCCATCAAGACCCACTCCGCCTCCTTATCTGGAAAAGAATGAACCAATTGAATCTTTTTCGGTTCCAGACGGTGTTGTCTGGCCAGGGTCAGCAGAGACACCAGTCTCCAGGCCGGGTAGATCACGAACCATTTCCCGCCGACTTTTAAAGCATGGGCGACCCCTTCCAAGAGCCGGGGTAAGGTAGCCCGGATCTCATGTCGGGCCATGGCTTTTTGCGGGTTGGGGTTGATCCGCCCATGATGCAAGGGGCGATAGGGCGGATTGGAAACTACGGCATCAAAGGCCCCTTTTTTTATGAATCCGGGCAACTGACAGAGATCTCCCCGGATAAGGGAAATGCGGTCCTGGTATTGGTTGAGTATACTATTGCGACGGGCCAGGTCAATGAATTCCGGGGCCAGTTCCAGGGCCATGATCCGGGAATGCGGATAAATTCCGGCCAGGATAAGGGCCAGGATCCCGCTGCCGGTTCCCAGGTCCAAAATCCGGGAGCGGTCCTTAAGCCGGATAAAATCGGCCAGGATTAAAGCGTCTAAAGAAAACCGATAACCGTTTTTTTTCTGGATAATCCGGACAGTCCCTTTTCCCCAGGAGTCCAGGGTTTCATCGGCACCTACCGGCACCAGGGTATCAAATGAAGATGGACTCATTCCCATTCAAGGAATTCATCAGCAGGCCGGTCAGTGTTTTAGGATAAAAATAAGTGGATTTTCTGGGCATGACTAATGAGGCTTCGGCAATCCCCCGGACTTGTTCGATCGGGGTCGGGTTTAAGATAAATCCCATCTGACTTTTTCCTTTTTCCACCCGATCTAAAATTTCAAGAGGGTCATGCCGATATTCGATTATTTTTTCCTGATCTAATTCTTCCCATTTTATTCCCAAAATTTTTTGAAAAACCAGACGGCTTAAGATGACGACATCCAGCTGCCGCAATAGGGGATGGAGATCCCGGCCCCAGTCACCCTCCAAACACTCTTTTTTGAGGGTTAAAAGATAATACGCGGAGGTTTGAAAGAGGGAAAGACCAAAGGCGTGGGATTTGAGGCCTTGATTCTTGAGCCGGGAAAGGAATTCCCCGGTAGTCTGTTTTTTGCTTTCGGGAACAAAAGGGATTTTTTCAACCGTAAAAAATTGATTAAGTTTTTCTTCCAACAGGCGGGGATTAATCTCGGAAACGAGGTTCAAGGCCCGGTGGACGGGAAAGATGATCAAACCGGGATCTTCCATGGGGCAGAGGAACATCATCGTAAAATTAAAAGCGGCCGTTCTGTCCAGCTCAGGGTGCTTTCTTCGCATATCCGCCTGATAGGCCAGACTGGTTTCATAACGGTGATGGCCGTCGGCGATATAAACGGTTTTTTCACTGAAATTTTCACGAATTTTTAATAAAACCGAAGGATCGGTAACCCTCCAGAGTTGATGGCGGATGGATTCCGGATCTACAAAATCTATAAAAGGTTCGTCAGGGGCATGATCATTCAGAGAAGAAAGGATTTGGCCTTCCGGATCGATATAGAAAGAAAAAATCGGACAAAACTGCATTTGACAATGTTGAAAAAGCTGATAGCGATCCCGTTTGAAGGAAGAAAAAGTCATCTCATGAGGCCGGACTTTACCTGAATCAAAAGGCTCGAGCCCGAGCACGGAGATAAATCCGCTGCGGACCAGCATCCCTTGGCCTGGTACCGGAAAATGAATTTTGTAAAGATAGATAGCCGGGACCTGATCCTGAATAAGGAGTTGTTCTTTTTCCCAGACTTTTAAGGTTCGAGCGGCCCGGGTATAGCGATTGTCTTCAGGGGTGTCTCCGGGAAATTCTTTGCCAAAATCCAGACGGATGATATTCTGCGGGTGCAATTGATAAAACCGTTCCTGCTCTTCCGGATGGATTACGTCATAGGGAGGGGTCACCACCTGGGCAAGATTGTTGATGATTCGAGAATTATAGATTATCCCCCGAAAGGGGGCGATTTGGGCCACCTTGCCTATCTCCTTTCTGCCGAAAAAATAGTAAATTTTTCATATCATGTTCTGGTCGAAGGGTAAAGGAAATTAAAAACCAATCCGGGAGGAGATTAATCTTTATGGAGAATCTTGGGTGAACCCCGGCTGGCCGGATAGGAGGGCCGGTTTGGATTTGGAGGCTAAACATTTATGCCCCGCCTAGGGGCGTGGCACCACGAAACATGAAAATATTTCCCAAGCGTCAATTAGGTCGTCATTCCGGCGAAAGCCGGAATCCAGATTATTACATAGGTATCAAAGTCCCTGGATGCCGGCCGACTCCCAAAGGGAGTCTTTGCTTAAAGTTCGGACCGCTCGACTTTGTCGAGCTTTGAAGAGGCTCCCCAAAGGGAGCCGATGAGCCGAACGACTCAAGTCCGGCATGACGGAGAACAAACAAGGTTATCCAAGACTATTTTCGAACTAAAACAATAAACCCAAAGGCCCTTATCAAGTTAATTAAAGGGGCCTTTGGGCTTAGAATTTTTGCTGAGTTGGAAAAGCTTCGAGCCTTTGTGGGCTGTGTATTAAAAAAGGCTGTTTATTTTTTTTTGGGAAGGGGTTTCACTTTTTTCCCTTTAAGATATAATTTCAATGCTTCATCGACCACCTCTTTAATCCCCTTTTTCTCCCAATAGGTAATGGCCTTTATCTTCCCGTGATTCATTTCTCGAATCATGACGGTCGTGCGGATCCATTTTTCCTGCGTTTTTTGTTGGCTCTTGGCTTTTACAGCAGCGGCTGCACCGATTTTTTTTGTTGCCGGTCTTTTTCGGATTACCATGATCTCAGCTCTCTTTCAAAAATTCAACCCCTTAAAAGGTTTTGCTTTTCCGATGCCCTGTTTTGCTTTCCCGAGGGTAAGGAGGAAAATCTATTTTTTGGGAGGGACAACGGCATCTTTAAAAGCTTTGGCAATCCTCATTTTGGTCACGGTTTTGGCCGGGATCTTGATGGGTTCGCCGGTTTGAGGATTTCTACCGGTTCTCGCTTTCCGTTTGGAGAGAACAATCTTGCCAATACCGGGCATGGTAAAAGATCCGGTTTTCTTGGTCTCGGCCACGGCCAGTCGAGCCAATTCATCCAGAACCTCCTTTGAAGAATTTTTTGTCATCGTGAATTTTTCCGCCAGGTAAGAAACCAGTTGGTTTTTGGTGAGGGGTTTTTTGGTAGCCATAGCATTTATCCTCCTTCAAATTTTTTTATTTTGATGTTTTTATAAAGGAAAAAAAGGGAAGGGTCAAGCGAAAAAGACAAAGACCCTTAAAAAAATGCCAATAAACTCATTTTTTTTGATCAAATCCCGGGTGCGACCTTTGAGTCCGAGGCTTTTGTAGGAAAATAGATTCGAAAGGACTCGTTTATCCGGCCTATCTTCATAGTTCGTGGTGTCACGCCCCAAAGGCGGGGTATGACGGTTCAATCTCAATTCCGATCCGATTTTTCGACCTTTTGACAACCGGGACAAAAATGGGTGCCACGACCGGCCACCCTTATTTTTTCAATAGGCGTGTGGCAGAAAGGGCAAGGAGTGCCGGTCCGGCCGTAAACTTGATGATAGTTTTGAAATCCTCCGCTGATTCCATCCGGCCGGCGATAATCCCTCAGGGTAGAGCCCTGCCAGGAAACAGCCCGGTCCAATAACTTTTTAATAATCCGGTGGAGGGATTTGATCCGGACCGGAGATAATGAATCCGCCCTGGTCAGAGGATGTATCTTAGCCTGGAATAAGGATTCGTCGACATAGATATTCCCTAATCCACTGATTAAAGATTGATCCAGAAGAAGGGATTTGACGGCCCTTTTTCCGGGAAGGATGATTTTGACAAATTGATGGGAGGTTATTTCAAAGGGGTCGGGACCCAGGCGGCTGAGATAGGGATTTAAAGTGGGAGAATCCCCTTGGCCTAAAGCGAAAAAACCGAATTTTCTGATATCCCGGTAGCGCATTTGAAAATCAGAAGAAAAAAAACTAAAAATCACATGGGTATGCCGGTCGGCCGGTACTGAGGGGGATTCAATAAGAACCTGGCCGGTCATTTTAAGATGGAGGATCAGGGTCCGGCCGGAAGTCAGTTCGAAGAGGATGAACTTGCCTTTACGCCTGATTTCTCGTATGATATTCCCGGCTAAGGATTGGACAAAAACTTGTTGAGAACAACGAAGAATTCCCGGGTAGAGAACCTGAACCGCTTTAATCTTCTGGCCGATCAGATTCAAGCGAAGACGGCGGACGATGGTTTCAACTTCCGGCAGTTCGGGCATAGGGTTCTTTCAAGATTCGTCGTTGGGAATTCGGAAAGGTTCCGGTTGAGGACGATAACGGGTGATGAACCATTTCAGTTGACGGCAAACCCCGCGGATCATGCGGACTTCATTGGATTGGAGACCGATTCGTGAAAAAAAACGGCGCAGGCTCATCATCCATAACTCGGGATTTTGTTTATCCAAAAAATCCATTAATTGCAGGACCTCCGACAGGTGCCGGTACATCCCTTCCAACTCAAAAGAAGAGGCCAATCTCGGGGAAACCGGTTCAGCGTTAACGGGAATTTCTTGGTGGGCCATTAAAATTTCATAACAAAGAATCAGAACAGCCTGGGCCAGATTAAGGGAACTGGCCGAGACGGTCGGGATGTGGACGGTACAATGGCAGAATCGCAACTCTTCGTTGCTGAGTCCCCGGTTTTCAGGGCCGAAGAGCACAGCGATCCGGTTTTGACGATCCAGAGAATGAATTTTATGAGCGGCTTGAGAAGGGCCGATGATTTCTTTCCGCTGGCCCCCCAGTCGGGCCGTGGTTCCGACAATGTACTGAAAAGGGGCCAGGGCTTCGGCCAGGGAGGTATAAGTTTTCATGTTCTCCAGCAGCCCTCGGGCCATATGGGTAGAGAGTTTGGTCATCCGTTCCCAATCGGTATCCTCAGGATTGACCACGATGATATGGGACAGGCCCATATTCCAGGCCGCCCGAGCCGAAGCCCCGATATTTTCGGCGAACCGAGGTTGATGGAGGACCAGGGTGATGTGGTTAAATAATGAGTTGCCAGTCATTGAAGTTTTTTTCAATAAGAATTCAGAATCCAGGAGTCAGGAGTCAGAATAAAACCTTAAAAAACCAGCTTCCCAAATTCTGGATTCTGACTCCTGGATTCTGAATTCCGGTTTTTTATATCATATTATCGGGTATAAAACAATTGACCTTTATGTTTGAACTCCTCTTGAAATGGTTTATGCCGCTGCCCCTGACGGCCATGATACTGCTGGCCGGCTGTAGCGGAGAATGGAACAGTCCCTATCCGGTTCAGGAACAGGGCCGTAATATCCTTTACTCGGCTTTTTCCGAGCGTCCCAAACATCTCGATCCGGTACAGTCGTACAGCGAAGATGAGGCGGTCTTTAACGCCCAGATTTACGAGCCTCCCCTGCAATACCATTATTTAAAACGACCCTATACCCTGGTTCCGGCCACTGCCGAAGAAGTGCCCCGCCCCCAATTATTGGATGCAGCCGGCCGTCGACTAGCGGATGACGCCGAGGCGGGCCGGGTGGCTTACAGTCTGTATGAGATCAGAATTCGTCCCGGGATCCGTTTTCAACCCCATCCCGCTTTTGCCCGTGATGCAGCCGGCGGCTTACTTTATCATCATTTGAAGCCCGTTGATCTGAATCCCATCCATAACCTTTCGGACTTCCAACAACAGGGGACCCGGGAACTGACGGCCGCTGATTATGTCTACCAGATCAAGCGTCTGGCCCACCCGAGACTGCATTCCCCAATCTTCGGTCTGATGAGTGAATACATCGTGGGGCTCAGGGCCTACGCCGCCCTCGTTCGAAAAGCTCATCAGGAGCTTCTAAAGGGCGGCCGGGGTGATGCCTATCTGGATCTCGACCGATTTCCTCTGGAAGGGGCCACGGTGGTAGATCGCTATACCTACCGGGTGAAACTTAAAGGGAAATATCCCCAGTTCGTTTACTGGCTGTCCATGCCTTTTTTCGCCCCGGTTCCTCAAGAGGCGGACCGTTTTTTTTCCCAACCCGGCATGGCGGAAAAGAACTTCACCCTGGATTGGTACCCGGTGGGCACCGGGCCTTATATGCTGACCAAGAACAATCCCAACCGGCAGATGGTTCTGGAACGGAACCCCAATTTCCACGGTGAAACCTATCCTTCTCAAGGAGAAGCAGGGGACCGGGAGGCGGGGCTTCTGGCCGATGCCGGCAAGCCCCTGCCCTTTATCGACCGGGCGGTGTTCAGTTTGGAGAAGGAAGGAATCCCCTACTGGAACAAATTCCTGCAGGGATATTACGACGCTTCCGGAATCAGCTCCGACAGCTTTGATCAGGCGGTTCAGATCTCCAGCACCGGGGACATCGCCCTCACTGATAAAATGAAGGAAAAAGGGATAGGCCTTTCTACCGCGGTGGCTCCTTCCTCCTTTTATATGGGATTCAATATGCTGGATCCGGTGGTGGGAGGGACATCGGAGCGGGCCCGTAAACTGCGTTTGGCCATATCCATCGCCATGGATTATGAGGAGTACATCAGCATCTTCGCCAACGGCAGAGGTATTGCGGCCCAGGGGCCGATTCCACCGGGAATTTTTGGCAACCAGGACGACCGGGAAGGAATTAATCCTTACGTGTATGATTGGGTCAATGGCCGTCCGAAACGCAAATCCCTTGAAACCGCAAAAAAATTATTGACCGAGGCCGGTTATCCGGATGGGATCGACCAGGAAAACGGTAAACCTTTGGTGCTTAACATCGATGTTACCGCCCGCGGTCCCGATGACAAAGCGCGTCTTGATTGGTACCGAAAACAGTTCGGTAAGCTCAACCTGCAATTGGTAGTCCGGGCCACGGATTACAACCGATTTCAGGAAAAAATTCGAAAAGGCAATGCCCAGATCTTCAACTGGGGATGGAACGCCGATTACCCTGACCCCGAAAACTTCCTGTTCCTGTTGCATGGACCTCAAAGCCAGGTAAAAAGCCAGGGGGAAAACTCGGCCAATTACGCCAATCCGGAATATGACCGGCTGTTTGAGAAGATGAAAAATATGGAAAACGGGCCGAATCGCCAGGCCATTATCGATCAGATGATCGAGATCGTCCGCCATGACGCCCCCTGGCTTTGGGGTTTTCATCCCAAAGATTACCGGCTGTTTCATTCCTGGATGCTCAACCAGAAACCGAATAAGATGGCGCGCAACGGACTGAAATACCAGCGTATTGATGCAGAGAGACGGGAACAGAAACGTTCCGAATGGAATCGGCCGGTCCTCTGGCCGATCTTTTTGATCCTGGCCATTCTGGTGGTTATGGCCCTGCCGGCGGTCATTGCCTTTCGTCGCCGGGAAAGGAAATCGGCCCTTTAATGCTGAACTATATTATCCGACGTCTGCTCTATGCCCTTCCGATCCTGATCGGGGTCAATATCGTCACCTTCGGTCTTTTTTTTGTAATCAACACCCCGGATGACATGGCCCGGATTCATCTGGGGGTGAAACGGGTGACGCCGGAAGCTATTGCCAAATGGAAAGCAGAGCGGGGCTACGACAAGCCGCTTTTGCTCAATTCTTCCGCTCCGGGAACGGCCAAAGTGACCGAGACCATCTTCTTCGACAAATCCCTCAAACTGTTTGCCTTTCAATTCGGTCCGGCCGATGATGGGCGCGACATCGCTTATGAAATCAGGAACCGCATGGGACCGAGTCTGGCCATCGCCCTGCCGGTGTTTTTGCTGGGGTTGGCCTGCTATCTCTCTTTCGCCCTGATGATGGCCTTTTTCCGGGCCACCTATCTGGATTTCCTGGGAGTGGTGCTGTGTGTGGCCATGATGTCTATTTCCAGTCTGTTTTATATCATCGGCGGTCAATACCTGTTGAGCAAGCTTTGGAACCTGGTGCCGATTTCCGGATACGGCCCGGGGATCATGGCCTCCAAATTCCTGATTCTGCCGGTCTTGGTCGGGGTGGTGAGCGGAATCGGCGCCGGGGCCCGCTGGTATCGGACGATCTTTCTGGAGGAGATCGGCAAGGACTATGTGCGCACCGCCAGGGCCAAGGGTCTGTCGGAATGGCGGGTGTTGTATAAGCATGTCCTGCAAAACGGCCTGATTCCCATCCTGACCGGGGCGGTGGTGGTCATTCCGGTCCTTTTTATGGGGAGCCTGATCAGCGAATCTTTTTTCGGCATCCCGGGGCTCGGCAGTTATACCATCGATGCCATCCAGGCCCAGGATTTTGCAGTGGTGCGGGCCATGGTTTTTTTAGGCTCGGTGCTTTACATCATCGGTCTGATTTTGACCGATATTTCCTATACGCTGGTTGATCCGAGGATCCGACTGGAATGAAAGATAAAAAAGCAGAATCCAGAATTCAGGAGCCAGAAGCCAGAATGAAAAGACAACCCGCAAAAGATTTTAGAGATTTAATCGTTTGGCAAAGGGCTCACCTGTTTGTTTTGTGTATTTATCGATACAATGACTTATTTCCCAAAAGTGAACTTTTTGGATTAATATCACAACTAAGAAGAGCGGCAGTTTCCATCCCTGCAAATATTGTGGAAGGTTTTAAGAAAAAAACCAGACCGGAGAAGGCGAGATATTTTAATATTGCCCAAGGGTCTCTGAATTTTGACTCCTGAATTCTGGATTCGATTTATGGTTTTTTCATTCAAACCCATCATACTCTGGACCGATGCTCTGATTGCCGTTTTGCTGTTGGCCGGATTGGTTTACGGCTGGACGGTATTCAAACACGAACACCTGCGGGCTCCCTGGAAACGGGTCATCCGACACTCCAGCGGCCTGGTCTCCATGATCGTCCTGGCCGTGTTTCTGGCGATCGGTTTGTTCGACACCCTGCATTTTCGTCCGGTCCTGGAAACCCCCAAAAACGGCCAGAGGGTTTACGCGGTGGAGGTCTTAAGCCTTTTGGACTGGATGGTCGGCCGGTTGAGGCAGCATACCGAAAAAACGTATTCCGCCCCCCTGGCCACCCATCTTTTTTCCAAAGAAACCGTCGAGCTTCCCGATGGCCGGCAGGTGAGGACCTTCCCGCGCCTGGTTTACGGCGGGGCCCATCTGAAAAATCCGGATCAGGACCAGGAGGGCGATATCGCCAAACAGGGGGTCTTCGGTTTAGTCCTGGCCCTGGGGTTATGGTGTCTGACCGTGATTGTTTTTATCGGAATCCTGGCCCGCCGCCGGGAAATCGGCTGGTCCTCAGGCCTCAAGGGCCTATTTCGCGGTCAAGAGGAGATTCCCTGGAACGCAGCTTTATGGACTTTGCTGGGACTGTTTCTATTGGCTGGGCCCACTGCCGTTCTCAGCCTTAAATATCATGTTTTCGGCACCGACAAGGTGGGACAGGACGTGCTTTATCTGGCCTTGAAGAGCATTCGCACCGGATTGGTCATTGGCACCCTGACCACTCTGGTCATGCTGCCCTTTGCGGTTTTACTGGGGATCATGGCCGGATATTTCCAGGGTTGGATTGA
>JACQYK010000130.1 GCA_016208255.1 Deltaproteobacteria bacterium
AATCCTTAAACCGGAATGGTTGGAATGAACCTCCGGATTCATTGGAAAAAGTGGCCCGGATTATTCAGCAAAGAAGCATCCAGGTTTAGGGTGGACAACCCCCCCAAAAAGATCCCCCAGAGTATTCTGTCAGGTTTGCTCATCTATTTCATGTCAAGATTACTACGAGACCATTAATAATTTTGTGTATTTGAGTATCTCTACTGTTAAGAAAATAGACCTGACCCTGCGTTCCGTTGCCCTTATCCTGTCCTTTCCTGAAAGCAGAAGCAGACTATCCGCTCGGATCATTTCCGGAATTCTTGCTTTGTTCTGGATCTGGATGGGTCTCTTTTATCATATCATTTATTTCAGCGTCATCAATCCAGTTGCCAAGGTTTTCGGATTTTTCTATATTCTTCAAGGCCTTCTTTTTCTCTTCTTCGGAATGATTCTCGGGAAACTCTCCTTTCGATTCACCTTGAAACCGGTTCCAATAATCGGGGCCTGTTTTATCCTTTACGCTATGGTGGTTTACCCCCTTCTGGGTCTCAGCTTCGGCCATTCCTACCCCAGAGCGCCCCTTTTCGGGGTTACCCCCTGCCCGACGACCATCTTCACTTTCGGTTTACTGCTCTGGGCGACAGAAGGTGTTCCTGTTTATCTGCTCATCATTCCCTTATTTTGGTCTTTTCTCGGCATTAGCGCAGCGGTTACTTTACGGGTCCCTCAAGACTATGGGCTTTTGGTCGCCGGGGTTCTGGGGATGGTCTTGATCCTGGTTCAAAATCAAAAACTTAAAAGATCGGCTGGATAATCAACCCTAACCCGGACAAGCCGGAATTTCAAAATGCAAATATGAAATAGTCGATGAGCTTCTTTGCTCTTTTCCCTGGCAGACCATTTATTCCCGATGGTCACATGATCGGCAGCATTGGAGAAGCACTTGCCCAACACTATTATGGCCTGAAGCTCAATCGACCATCAACTCAGGGAGAAGACGGGCAAGCAGAGGGCCGCTCGGTTGAGGTCAAAACTACTCAAAGGGAAAGCGTGGCTTTTAGAAGCGAACCCAAGACCCTCCTTGTTCTCAAACTCTATAGCAACGGCGATTTTGAAGAAATATACAATGGCAACGGATCAAGAGTTTGGGCAACAATAAACACTGAGAAAAGACCCGGTAATGGTCAATATCAAGTTAAGCTTAAAAACCTTAGAAGGCTTATGAAAGAAGTGCCCGAAAGTGAGAAATTGAAGAGGGTTGGCCTCAAGAAATAAGAGGAGCAATTCCGGGGTCTATTTTCTTGGCATTAAAACAGAATGCCAAGAAAATAGACCCTATAGATTGAAGAAGACCCGCTTTCACCAAAAAAAAGAGTGAAAGCCAGAGGTCTTAAAGCTGGTGTAACTGTTGGTGACTGGTCGGTTCTTTTTTCTC
Source organism: Deltaproteobacteria bacterium (assembly GCA_016208255.1). GTDB lineage: Bacteria > Desulfobacterota > RBG-13-43-22 > RBG-13-43-22 > RBG-13-43-22 > RBG-13-43-22. The sequence goes on from JACQYK010000130.1 coordinate 1,418, forward strand.
TAATCTTCCCCCTCAGCAAAAAAATCGATCCCCTGGGCCCAGCGGGGTCCTCGACCCTCTCGCTGAGCCTCCAGGGTCTGTTCCCGGAAAACCTGGTATTTCCCCTTTTCCAGGCGCTCAAAAAGCCGCTTCAGATGGTGGTCGATCAACCCCCGCCGGACTGGTTCTAAGGCCGGATCCTTGACCAGGTTCCGGAGTTCCCTGGGATCATTGACGGTGTCAAACATTTCGACCGGCCGCCCGGTCTCAGCCTGGACGACCAACTTATATCGCTCATCCCGCACCATGGAAAACCCATAGACTTCACTGAAAACAGCCGGCTTCCCGGTCTGGGACAGCGGACCTCCCGGCCCGGCCGAGACCTGGGGGACCAGGGAGCGGCTCTCGCTGCCCGGCAGGGGTTTTGCTCCGGCGATATCCAGCAAGGAGGCAACTACATCCAGCTGATCGGTCAGCCCGGCTGACTTCCAACCCTTAATCCCGGCCGGCGGCCGGAAGAGGCAAGGGATGTTGACGGCCTCCTCGTAAAAGACGATCTTGTGACTCATCCGGTGATCCCCCAGCATCTCGCCATGATCGGAGTGGTAAACGATCCAGGTATTGTCGAGCATTCCTTTTTCCTTCAGGGCCTGATAGATCCGGCCGATATATTCGTCGATCAGGGTGATCTTGCCGTAATAGAAGGTGCGTATCCTCTGTTTCTGCTCAACGGTCATCTCCTGGAGGTTGCTCCAGCGCAGAACCATTCGGGAGTAAGGCGGAACCGGTTCGCCCGGTTCTTCCATAGTTCCCACGGGCATTTCCCGGGGATTATACATATCCCGGTACTTCTGGGGTGAATCGAAAGGATCATGGGGGCCGGGAAAGAGCACCTGTAAATAGAAAGGCTTATGGCCCTCATAATTTCGGATCCAGTTCTCGGCGGTCCGGCCGGTATAGGCGTCCAAGTGATCTTCCGGGTCCAGGGGGCAGGGAGGTTCCTCCCAAGGCTTGACTTCTCCTTTCATATAGGCGGCGATGTACCCAGACAGATAATCACGGTGCTTATCCAGGATACCCTTTTCGGCCAGGTAATCCGTGTAATAGGAATTGTGTCTGAAAGAAGCGATGGGTCCGGTGAGTTCATGGACGAAGTCAAAGCCCCAATCCTTCAATAAAGGCTCCATATCTTTGGCGTGCTCGGCGAAAGTCCCCTTTCTCCGCCCCCCATGAATCCAGAGGTGCGTTTTCCCGATCAGGGAGGTGTAATAACCGGCTTCTCGAATATGGCGCACATGGCTTTGCCCCTTGGGATCGGCCATGAGGTCGTTGTTCCAAACGCCGTGTTGACTCACATGCAGCCCGGTCATCATGGAGGCCCTGGCCGGCATGCACAAGGGGGAGTTGGTCGAACAGCGGGTGAAGTGGACCCCCTCGGCCGCGATCCGGTCCAGGTTCGGGGTGATAACGGCTGTATTCCCGGCCGCCCCCATGGTATCCCCCCGGTGCTGATCCGAAAATATGAAAACAATATTTGGCTTTTCCGGCATGTTTTAAGCTCCCTTCAGCAATTTTTTGAAATTATGTAACACTTTAGTTGTTTTAAAAATGTTTTTGCCAGTAGAGTAGGGAGGGGAGACCCTCCCCCTCGTCAAACCGGACGTGCGGATTTCCCGCATCCGGCTTTCCTGTGAACTTCACTAAAGGGCACACGTAGGTTGACAGCTTATGGGATCTTTACAAGTAAATCAGTTTCAGTTATTGAAAATGTTTGTAAAAACTCCGTCCCTCCGGTGGCCGGAAGGGTCGCTGACTACGTCTTTTCAAGTGCTTAATCAGACGGCCTCGGACAAACCAGTTCATCCTTCGCATTTCCCTGCGGGGATATCCAAAGGAAAA
>JACQYK010000131.1:0-23708 GCA_016208255.1 Deltaproteobacteria bacterium
AACAATATCAACTTAGGTTGGTTTAATTTAGACAGCATCAAAATGGTAAACCTGATTCTGAAAACCCCTAAATCTTGTCCAAATTGCCAATATTATCAAAGGGCCTATCCCTGATTCTTGGCTATTTTGGACAGCAATGAAAAATTGTAGAAAATATATTTACGGTTGTCAATCCGCTTATAGCCCCCTCATCCACTCCGGTCTCAAACCTACTCCGCCTTGAATAGCCTTCTGGATCACGGCCAGGGCCGGTTCTTTGCCTTCCGGGTATCGGACCTTGAGGGGCAGGTAGTTGGAGGCATGATTGGAATAAAAAAGCCCCCAGGAAAGCTGGGTGGCGGCCACCATTTCACCTAATTCGGTTAAAAGCTGGGGGACCGTAAGGGTTTGAAATCTCCCCTGGCTATGTTCCCGCCCCAATAAGGTATTAGGCAGGACCATGACCGTTAAGGCCCCGACAAAATCTGGATCCATTTCGGTTAAGAGCGTTCCCGTTTCCCGGGCGTGGTCCAGGGACATCTCCGGTCCGGCGATGCCCAAGAGGACGGTGACCGAAAGTTTGATGCCGGCCTTTTTTATCCGCTTTCCCTGAAGGATCAAATTTTCCCGGGAAGTCCCTTTGCAGATAGTCTTCAGCAGTTCCGGATGACCGGTCTCTACTCCCAGGTAAACAATCCCCAGTCCCAGTGTTTTCAGTTGTTTTAATTCCTCATCACTTTTCATCCCGATACTTTTGGCGTTGGCATAAAGCCCCACTCTTTTCACCCAGGGCAAATGTTCCCGAATCCGCTCCAGGATCCAAACCAGCCGTTTCTGGGGGATGATCAGGGCATCCCCATCCATTAGAAAAACCTTGTCCTGCCTTCGGCAATATTGAGAGGCAAAACGAATGTCCTTTAAAATCCTCTCGTCGGTTTTGATCCGAAAGCGCTTATCCTTGTAGGTCCCGCAAAAAGAACATTTATTGTGCGAACAGCCCACGGTGACCTGGAGCAGGATGCTAAAGGCCTCACTAGGGGGGCGGATGACCATCCCCTCATAATCCATTTCTTCTCCTTCAAATTCAATTGTCATAACTTCCTCTTTTTTCAAAAATCGTTGTCAGTAAAGGGATCAGGATTGCTGCAGAAGAGAAAGGAAGGCCTCCCAGTCCGAGACCCGGGGGACCCCCTGGCTGAGAATTCCATCCGACTCGGAGGGGGGAACGGGAATACTTGGCAGACGATTATCCCGTACATAGGTCATCCAGACCGGTCTGAGCCCGGATTGGGTGGCCCCCAGGACATCGGGGTCCAGAGAATCACCCACATAGAGGATTTGATAGCTTTCAAAGCCAAGATTATTCACCAGCATCTCAAAGACCAGAGGATGGGGTTTCCGATACCCTATTTCTCCCGAGACCAGGATCGTCTCAAAGAAAGGGGCCAGTCCGAATTGATCGAGAAGACCTTCAACCGCCGGAGCATGGGTGAAGTTGGAAAGGAGTCCCAGGCGGTAGCGCCCTTGGAGCTGTTCAAGCATTTCCAGCGTTTTGGGAATGAGGCGGCAATAATCAAAGAAGGCCGAGAAATAGGCCTCTACCGCCTTGGCAATGGAGGGGTCTCCAGGGGTGACTTTTTGCCCAAGAGAGATCAGGGCCTCGCTGATCCAGAAGCGGTTATGTGTCTCCCGTCCATTCGCTTTACTTTCGGTGACAAAGCGAATCGCCGCTTCCCGGTAGGCCTTGCGGAAGGGTTCCGCTTCAAACTGGAATCCGCTTTCTTCGAGGCTTGTGGTCAGTCGTTGCATGGCTTCACTCAGGGCCCCCGGGTCGGCGGTTATCAGCGTATTAAAAAGGTCGAAGCCAATGGCTTTTATTTGATTCATAGGTTCCCTATTTATAAGATAAAGGCGGAAAAGACAAGCTTTTAGTTCGAAAATAGGATTCGAGGCTACTCTTTGATCCTTTCTATTTTCATGTCCCGACATCCTCTGGATGTCTCCTGTTTAGGTCGGGCCGCTCGGCTTCGCCGAGCTTTCGAAGAGGCTCCTTTTGGGGAGCCGATGGCCCGACCGTATCGTGGTGTAACGCCACCAAAATTGTGGCATGACGGTTTAATAACAAGAAATGCCTGATCGCTAATACCAGGCTTCCAGACTAGGATTTGATGATTTCCAACTGGAACTCGATATTCATGGCCGGAAAGATAAAGGCAAAAAGTTTCTCATAATAGCCTGGAAAGCGATGGGCCAGGAAAGACACGCCATTCAATCGATGAATTTTCCAGAAATTGATCCGGACTTTTGTTTTCTTAAATCGTGCCTGGGTATAGAATTCATATTCTGGAAAACCGCCGCAAAAATAATCCAGTGATTGGCTGTTAAAAAAATGGCGATGGGTTGGATCTCCAAAGGCCTGGGTGCTGGTGAAGTGGGGAACCCTGATGAAGACCTGAGCCCCGGGCCGTCCGATCCGGTGAATCTCTTCCATGGTACGGATTACATCGGTTACATGCTCCAAGACGTCGATGCCGTTGATTTGGTCGAAGGTATCGTCGGCAAAGGGGTAGGGGAAAAGATCCAGATTATGGATAACATCGGCCTGGGATTTAGGATTTTGATCCAGACCTATAGCCCCGCTGATCTTCCGGTTTCCACAACCGATGTCTAATATTTTCATAAGTCGGTTCTTCTCTTTCCGCTGGCGGAATGAGTGAATGGCCGGTGCCCGCCAGATGGCTCTTCTTCTAAAGGATTTACATCAACCAGTTCGGTTTTTCGGCTATCCAACGCTTAACCGTTGAGTACAGCCAGTCTTCCAAGCCCCTGGCCAGATAAAAGGTGGGCATCAGTAAATTGGTTTTTTCCGTAATCACCCCCTCCTGAAGTGCGGTTCGGGCCAGGGAGGTTCCGGGATAAATTCGGATACCAACGGTTATCTTGAGTCCCTCCAGTGGTAAAGAGTCGGCAAATTTCAGGCTTTCCTCCACCGTTGCCTTCGTTTCTCCCGGACCGCCCAATAAGAGAAAGCCCATCCGTTTGATGCCCTGATCACCGAGAATCTGAGAAGTTTGGCGCACCTCGCTGAAGGAAAAGTGTTTATTGAGGGAACGAAGCACGCTTTCGGAGCCGCTTTCAAAGCCGATGCTGGTATTGAGACATCCGGCCTCGGCCATGAGTCCGGCCAATTCCCTATCGACCTTTCCGGGGTAAAGGATGCAAACCCAGCAGGGTTTTGTTTTAAGGCCTATAAGCTGACGGCATAAGGCCTTGGCATAGTCCGGAGGGATATTGAAGATGTTATCGGTAAAATAAAATTGTTCCAGTCCGGCAGCCATCTGGTTGGCGATGTCCTCAGCCACCGCCTCCGGAGAACGCATCCGAATCGTTTTTCCTTCGATAGTTGCTGTGGAGCAGTAACTGCAATCCATGGGACAGCCCCGCCGGGTCTGCACCGTCATCCAGGATTTGTTAAGATTCCTGACGGGGCCGAACCAGGAAAAGACATTCGGCCAGGGCAGGGTATCCAGGTTCGGCACAAAGGTCCTTTGGCCCTGGAGACCGCGACCCCGGAGATAAAGACCGGGTAATCCGGAAAGGTCTTCCTTCCGATGAAGCCGATCCACCAGTTCGGGGAAGACGGCTTCGCCTTCCCCTTGAATGCCCATGTCGGCTTCCAGGTACTCGAGGGTCTGTTCGGGAAAGATGCTGAAGCCGGCCCCGCCAAGAATGATAGGAGCCGGGGAGAGTTGACGACATAAGGAAATAATTTCCTGGTTGCGGTCCAGAAGAAAACAGGCCGGTTCCATCTTCTGATCATCGATATTCCTTATGGACAGGCCGATCACTTCAGGATCAAAAAGGTGGATTCCCTTTTGGACGGATTCAATGGGGTTCTCCTCTTCCATCAGATCCAAGAGCATTACCTCATGCCCCTGCTTCCTGGTGGCGGCGGCCACACAGGCCAGCCCCAAGGGCAAGGTCCGCATGTTGATCTCTTCACGATTGGCGGAAATTAAAAGTACTCTCATGATGTTTTGTGGAGCTAAAGGTTATATTGGTGATTCCGGATACCGCCACCCTTAAACTGATTCTTTATAAATCGGTAGGGCGTGCTTGTCGGTTAAGAAATCATGCAAAAACCGGACATGACGATTTTCTTCTTCAATGATCAGGCTAAGGTGATTAAGAGCCTGTTCGTCTTCGATAAAAGCACCAAGCATTTCGAAGAAAAGGATGGTATCCTTTTCAAACTCTACCGACAACGTCAGAAGGCTCTCGATGTCTTCTATCTTTGAGAAATCGGCTTCATCGATGGAAAAGGTATGATCTCCCAAGACCCCTTGTAGGAGGGCCTTGCCCATTTCTTCTAATTCGGGATCTTCCAGTTCGATCTTTAAATTTTCTTTTAAACGGAGAAACCATTTTTCATGCTCGGCCTCTTCATCCGCCAGCCACCCGAGCATGGAAGCCAAAGCAGGATCGGTGACCTGCTCCTGTGCTTTTCGATAGGCCTTCCGTCCGTTCATCTCGATCCGGACAGCCAGATCAATAATTTCGCCAAGGGTGAACATCTTTCAGATCAGCTCGCCACAGCATATTCTACAGAACGTGGATTTTCAATTCGCTTTGATGCATCCAAAATCTCCATGCCCACAATATTACCGTCCTTGTCATAATCAAGAATGATACCCGGTTTGTCCTCATCACTTTCCTCGATAGTTGCACTGCTAAAAAGGATACGCAAGACATCCACTTCTGGGTCATAGGTTACTTTCATGTTACCATCCAATATTTCAAAATCTTACTGGTTCGATAAGTCGTAATTACCACAGGTGGTGAAATTTTGTCATCCAACAATGGCTCTCAATAAATATGTCTTCTCCTCGCCAAAATCAATTTGAGATTGATAGGCTTTTTTCCCTGATATTCGGGAAGTATTTGCTGTGGATTTTCCAATACGGATTCCAGCAAGCCCAAGGGGATCCCCCTTCGTTCCATTTCCTCCTTGGCAGGTCGCGATAGCTTAAAGATCAAAAGGCTTTCTCCATATTTAAGATTTTATACCCCTTCATCCTCTCTGGCCAGTCCTTTTTCCGCCCCATGCGATATTTGATGTCGTAATTGATGATGAAGTCGATCTCTTCGTCTGTGAAGCCCTAGTGTCGAGCCAGGACATGGTCAATTTCGTCGAAATTTCTCGCCCTTGTTTTTCGTTTGAAAAAAGCTTTAAAAGTATAGGTCAAGAATAAAGTCTGTTTTTATAAGTGATCTTAATGGAGTTCAATTAACCAGCTTGGCCCGGCCCTGTCCGTTGAAGCCCAGCTATTAGAGTATCTCAAGATGAATATATTTCTGCTGCATCCTCTCCCAAAAGCCGTTACTCCAGTCCATTACGACCACTGCTCCCCATTCTTGCGGCAAGGCACTAAGAACAGCGTCGACCATCGTTCCTCCGTATCCTTGCACGGCGGAGGTTATTTCGAAGAAATGGACTTCTTTTGAAGCGAGATCAATTATCAAGGATACACCCACAGCCGTCGGATGCCCTGGCTTGGTAATGGGCAGTCTGACACTACCCCCGACTGCTGCCTCATTGGAGGCTTGTATAAAATCGGGGAGTATTCTGATAAACTTGATGACTCCTGTTTGCGCCAAATTATTCGCTATGTTCTCAACGACAGGATGAAGTTTCTTGACTTTCTTCGAGATTTTGATTTGCACCATATCTTGTGGAAGCCCAGGATCATTTGGAGCTTTCTTTGCCATCATTAATACAACCCATCTCGAAATTAATGCCAGATTTAAACGGTGCGGTTATTCCAGATAGACTGCCCCGATATCAAAGGCTTGTTCTGGTGTTCCAAACCACTCGCCATTCGGGAATAGGCACGGTTCGTATCGTTCATGACTGTAGGTGTAGAAGGCAACACTCCACCGGTCGATGCTAAAATGGCGTAAACGACAGAGGTGCGTGGGCGTGTTGCGTAGGCGCTCGATAAATTCTGCGCGGGTTTCACCAAAAACCGCTGTGGGATGTTTTTTCCCTACATGCGGCTCCTGGTAGGCGTCAATATAGCACAGGGCACCCCTGAATTTAACATCAATACGGCTGTACTTCCCTGCAAAGCTCCTCTCGGCATGTTCAAGGATGCGTTTTCGTACTATATCTTGCGTGACCAGTGGAATCTTCTTACCGCCGGCATGAGGGGTGAACATCCAAATTTTTTTCATTGAAGTTTCTTCCTATCATCAAAGCTATTCGGGATGTTTCCCATGCTTGTAAACATACTCGAAATATTCTTTCCCCATCTCTCTGGCCTCATCAACCGTCTCTTCCACCAAACTATTTTTGATCCATGCCTTGACATATAGATCCTTGGCATATTGTTTTAAGGTTTTTTTTATTGAACCTATATCGGTTTTGGAAAAATTGCTATGGCTCAATTCTTCGAGGATACCATCCAATACCTTTTTAAGGACCGGAAGATACTCGGTATCATCAAGAGATACTTTGCCTGAATGATAATGCAGTTTTTTTATAATCGATCTTCCGACGGCTTCCACCAAATTTAAGTCTTTCATTTAAAAAGTCTCCTTATTCTATCCCGCACATTATTAAAACCTCATCCCCTTAGTGATTGATAACCCTAATGGCTATCTTACTGGTTTGGGGGAGGGACGGGAGGGCATTGGGTTGGAATACAGGGACGCCCAGGCGGATTCGTCCACGAGGGTGCGGTTTTCATGCTCGGCACAAAATTCCGAAGTTCCACGGTTGGGCTATTTACCTTTTTGTCTTTAAATGATCCTTTCCCCAGTGGTAATAATCTCTTTTATGTAGGGGTTTGTTTCATCAAAGTCCGATCTGGCGAAGGAGTGCGGTTCAAGACGCAAATCTATTTTTTTGGTCAGCTTCATGAGTTGGACGTCTTCATTAAAGCCGTCGATGTCTTCCTTATCCCAAAAAACGGCCAGATCTATATCACTATTTTCATGATAGGTCCCTTTGGCAACAGACCCATAAAGATAAATCCGCCAGATAGGTATTTGATTCTTCTGAAGGTGCTCGACATATTGCCTAACCGTCCGCAAGATTACTTTTTTATTTCTTTTAAGAGCCATCGCCGAAACTCCTTTATTTTAAGAATGTATTTTTCAGTAAACGAACGGGCGGCCTTTTTCTGGAACCTTTGTTTGTAATCAGGGTATCGAGCTTGAATGTTGAAAGTAGTGACTTCCAGCAGAAAATTCTCCTGATCTTCGTTTAAGGTCAGTCCGGCCATTTGAGCAATTTTCAATAATTGATGCGTATAGGGGACATCAACCCCTTTCTTTTTTATCAAATAGGCCTTCAATAATTTTTCCAATACCAAATGCCCGATAAACAGGGACCACCCATAATGACCATTATTGAACAAACTTTCCATCACTCGATAATCCTGGCTTGAAGATTTTACCCAATATCGGACAATTTCATCTTTGATCATAGCTTTTTCCTTTATGGATTCATAGGAATATTAAATCCTGATTACGGGTATCTTCCATTGGTTATTTTGTTGTTTTAATTCCTCAATCCGCCCACCCGAATCAGAATGGATGAAACAAACTTCATCTGACAAGGCTGCCACCAGGAGGTTTCGCTGAAGGGCCAGTTCCACGGTGAACCGACGTTGTCCGCCGGGAAAGGGGGAGAGAATCAACAGCCGCCCAACCTATGATCCATCTCCCGAGGCCAAAATTTTAATCCATAACCACGATATTTCCCTTCATGGTGGTAGACCACTGGTTTGAGCATTCGAATATAGCGATCCTCTATAAAACCATATCGAGAAGATTGTACTGCAAAAAAGACGCTGCTGGCTACTGCATCTGCTATTTGGAGGCCCATGTTTTTGCCAGGGGAATAGGCCATAAATGTGTCAGGATTGATGACATTCCAAGCTATTCTTATATCTGCAACTCGGGTCTGGTCTTTCAGTAATCCCAGATATTCTTTCATTTCACTCCAACATTTCAAGAGAACCTATCAAACAAGACCCTCTAAATTTCACAAACTTTTAAAACTTCATCCCCATAATGATTGATGACTTTAATGGCGATTTTGTTGGATTTGGGCCGGGGGAAGGAGCGGCTTTTGGTGGAATACAGGGACGCCCAGGCGGATTCGTCCGAATTTGATTCCATAGGGAGGATCAAGATAGATCATCTGGACCTTGCCCTTAAGCCCTTCCTTTTCGGCTAAGGAGTTCATCACCAGCAGAGAATCTCCCAGGATCATCCGGTTGGTCCTGTTTTGCTCATGGTGATAGAAGTCAACCATCTCTTCAAATCCAATTCCGTTAAAGTCGGCAAACAGGGAAAACTGCTCTTCTTTTTTATCTTTTTTGGCCTCGACCCGGATGTTTTCCACAATAGCAATGGGGTGGATCTTTTCCTGAATATAGACAGGTACAGCAGGAACGGCCAGATCCTGGGTGTCTTGTTCATCCTTGCCTTTCCAGACTAATTGCGGGTCATGTGATGGGTCACGGGGATAGAGGACGGTCTTGGGCCGGACTTCATAATCGGCCACAAAATCCCGTAGTTCCTTGGTAGGGATGTTAACCCGTTTGTCTTTTTGCTTCAGGGTTTCAATGGGGGTATCGTTGGTCATCCTTTTTCGGGCCATAACATTTTCTCTTTAGTGATCTTCTTGAAAGATAAAATTTTTTATTTTTACCACAAATCCTTTTGCCAGTCTCAAGTGGTCAGAAGCATCTTCTTTGGTAAGAGTGATGAGTTCCCGGTAATCACTCTCCTGTCTGGCAGAAAACAGCTTATGCAAAATCTTTGAATAATCAGCTTCTATTTTACCCGTATGGACAAATTCCTTATCAAAAAGGGTTATGACCCCGGAATGCTTTGAAGTCTTCAGATTTATGTCGTTATTAATGTAAAGAGCCAATAAGGCATAAAACATGGAATAATAGGCCCTGTTTATAACCGATCTGGGGCTGATATTCTGCTCCAGCATTTTTTCAGCGTCCGAAAGTGTTTCCTCAGCCTGTTTGAGCCTGTAATTAAACAAGGTTTGTTTGTCGGTCATATCCTTATCCCCTCGCTATTAATATTTTTTAAAATTGGAGAAGCTCGCAATGGGGAATTTTCAATTTCTTCCCGGGTAAAAATAAGGGAGGAGATAATCAAATAGTTATTAAAACCGACCTCCCAAATAATATCTGATATTTTTTCTTTAAGATCTTTGCTAATGGATTCTACTTCTAAAAAAACATCCATATCCGAGTATTCCTCCGAATCCCCTCGTGCCCTTGATCCAAATACCTTGAAATCTATTAAGGTGACTGCTTCGGAGAGTCTTGTCTTTAGTTCTTCGGCAATCTTTCGGTCTCTTTGTGTCATCATTATTTCCTTTATAAAGGATTCTTTCCCCTGTGGTAATAATTTCTTTTATTGAGGTAAGGGTTTGTTTCATCGAAGTCCGATCGGGCGAAGGAGTGCGGTTCAATACGCAAATCTATTTTTTGGGGCAGTTTCATGAGTTGGACGTCTTCATTAATGCCGCAATAATATTATGTAATTGCAGGTCTGCTCGGGAGTAACCTCAGGTCGTCCGAAAAGGCCGGTAGCCCCAAGCGGGTGGGATCCTGAGCCCCCCTGTATTTTTACTTAAAATCTATCCAGGATTGATAACATCCCAAGCTATTCTTACATCCGCAAATCGCGTCTGGTCTTTCAGTAATCCCAGATATTCTTTCATTTCCTGATAAGACATCCCGGATCAGTTATTATTAGGCTCCTATGAGAAATGTTTAGTCAATGCAAGGGATTTAATAATTAATCAACAACCCTCCATCGCCTTCCTGAATTTGGCGATCGTCTTCCGGTAATCCGGGGTATGAAAGACGGCCGAGCCGGCTACGATCACATCGGCTCCGGCCTTACAAACGGAAGCGACGTTTTCCGGCGTTATTCCCCCGTCCACCTCGATATCCAGGGCCAGCTTTCTATCGGTTATCATCTGCTTGAGGGTTTGAATTTTTTTCATAGCTCCGGGGATGAATTTCTGGCCTCCGAAGCCGGGATTGACGCTCATGATTAGGACCATATCCACCTCTTCCAGGATCTGGGTCAGGAAGGAAACCGGAGTGGAAGGATTGATGACCACTGCCGGCTTAACCGAATGTTCCCGGATCAGGGTGACCGTACGGTGAAGGTGTGGACAGGTCTCGACATGCACGGCCAGGATATCCGCTCCGGCCCTGGCGAAATCAGGAATATAGCGTTCCGGCTTCTCGATCATCAAATGGACATCCAAAGGAATTTTAGCGACCTTGCGCACGGCCTCCACCACCACCGGCCCAATGGTGATATTGGGGACAAAATGGCCGTCCATGACGTCCATATGGATGTAATCCGCTCCCGCCCTTTCCACGGCCTGGACTTCTTCTTTCAATCTGCCGAAATCGGCGGATAATATGGAGGGGGCTATTCGTTTCATAATCACCTCTTTAACTGAGGGCTTTGAAAACCATTCCCTTTTGCCCAATCTCGGCGTCTGACTCAAATTTTGATCCTCGAAATACGATTTGTATGTCTGTGGTCAAAATTTTCATCTTCCTTGATCTTGAACAAAATTGAATGGTTTTCAAATCCCTCTCTTTTTATTAGGATAGGAGTTGAGTTTTATCCCGTCTTTCTTAACCTTGCGGCAAAAAAGCCGTCCATCCTGTGGGTTGGAGGCCAAGTCTGGTAACAACCCTGTCTGTCAATTAATCCCCGGGCCGTGTCCGGGAGAAAAGAGGAAACATTTTCCAGTAAGAATTCCGGATTTTTCAGTAAAAAATTTTGAATGACTTCCTGATTTTCTTCCCGGTTCAGGGTACAGGTGCAATAAACCAGGACTCCTTTTGATTTTAGCCATCCGGCCCCGTTTTGCAAGAACTTGTTTTGCCTCTGGGCCAGGCGGGTGCCGTCTTCCGGTCCAATCCTCCATTTAAGGTCCGGATTGCGGCCCATGACTCCCCACCCCGAACAGGGGGCATCGATCAGAATTCGGTCAAAGACCGGGGCTGCTTCCGAAAAAAGGTCTTCTTTAAGACCATCCCCGGCCAAGCACTGAATGATGTTGAATCCCAATCTTTCGGCGTTTTCCATCAGGGCTTTTATCTTTTTAGGATGAAGGTCGACGGCCAGAATATTTCCCTGATTTTTCATCAATTGGGCCAGATGACCGGTCTTTCCTCCGGCTCCGGCACAAAGATCCAAGACCCTCTCTCCGGGTCTGGGGGCCAGAATAGGGGCAATCATCTGGGAGGCCTCATCCTGGATCTGGAAAAAACCTTGTTGATGTAAATCATCCTCGATCAGGGGTCTCTTTGGTTTTTCTAACCGAATCCCTACCGTAGAAAAGGGTGTGACTTCCACTCCCAGGGCCTTAGGTTCAAGTCTTTTTATTAATTGCGGCCGGGTGATTTTCGCCGTGTTGACCCGGATGGTATAGGGTGGAATTTGATTATTGAAATCACACAAGGCCAGGGTCTTTTCAAAACCGAAGACGGCAATCCAGTGTTCCACCAGCCGGACCGGGTGGGAATAATTTACCGCCAAATAGGAGACGGGGTCCTCCCGGGAGGGGAAGGAAAGGCCGTCTCGGCCCCGATCCAGGGAGCGCAAAACGGCATTGATAAAATTGGCGGTCCAGGGTTCAGGACCCGATTTGGCCAGCTTTACCGATTCATTGACCGCTGCCGAAACAGGGATCCGGGAAAGCATAAGGAGTTGGAAGACTCCCAGTCTTAAAATAAACAAAGTCCTTAGGGACAACTTCTCCAAGGCTATTTGGGAAAATTGCTTGAGGGTCCAATCAATTTTTCCCTGCCAGCGCAGGACCCCGTAAACCAGTTGATAGACCAGGGACCGGTCCACTGATCTGATCCGGGGATTTTTTGCCAGCCAATCCCGCATAAGCTGATCCGGATAGGTCCCGGTCCGATGCCAGGAGAGAAGGACCTGCAGGGCTAAGGATCGGGCGTTGATCATTTAAGCCCTAATCGGTCTCCGACTTTGATGGTAAACCCTCGAAGCAATTCTTGGGTGGAGATACGCCGGTGTCCCTCAATTTGAACTTCCCTCAGCGACAGGAGTCCCCGGCCGGTCTTGACCTGGATGGTTCCTCCTTGGAAAGAATGGATCGTTCCCGGGGTTCCCTGGATTTCACTGGACTCCAACCCTGCCCGATGAATCAGCATTCTTTTCCCCTGCCAAAAGGTGAAGGCACCGGGCCAGGGGGAAAGGCCTCGGATTTGCCGGTCAATCTTTTCGGCTGGAAGATCCCACTGGATTTCTCCCTGATTTTTTTTTAAGGGAGGGGCGTAGGTCGCCAATAAAGAATCTTGGGATTGGGGAAAAAGGGTTCCCAGACGGAGACGGGCCAAGGTTTCTTTTAACAGTCTTCCACCCCTTTCCGCCAAACGATCATGGAGGCTCCGGGCGGTATCGGTGTCCCGAATCGGCTCCCTTTCCTGAAGTAAGATATCTCCCGTATCCATCCCGGCATCCAGGCGCATGGTAGTGACGCCGGTTTCTTTTTCCCCGGAAATAATGGCCCACTGGATCGGAGCTGCTCCTCTATATTTAGGGAGCAACGAAGCATGGACATTAACGGCCCCCCAGGTCGGGATATTGAGAACCTTCTGGGGAAGAATCAGTCCATAGGCGACTACAATTAAAAAATCCGGTTTCTGTTCGGCTAATTGGTCCTGAACGAACTTTTCTTTCAGGGAGACCGGTTGAAAAACCGGAAGGTGATAGGAAAGGGCCCGTTCTTTTACCGGGGAAGGTGCGGGTTTTTTCCCCCGCCCCTTGGGACGGTCCGGTTGGGTATAGACCGAAACCACTTCTTCCCCGCCTTCCAGTAAACCGGTTAGAGACGGCAGGGCAAAATCCGGGGTTCCCATGAATATGAGGCGGGAATATTTAGGTGGCTTCACTCTGGTTTTTCAATTTCTTCTGGACCCTCTTTTTGTAAAGGGCCCGCTTCAGGGCGCTGATACGATCGATAAAAAGGATGCCGTCCAGGTGATCGATCTCATGTTGCAGGACCGTAGCCAGGACTCCTTCCCCACAAATCTCCACCGCTTTTCCCTGGATATTCAATCCACGGACCTTAACCTTGGCCTTTCTCTTGACCTCCGAAAAATATTCCGGAACGCTCAGGCACCCTTCTTCCAGGGTCTGCTCTCCTTCGGCCTCAATAATTTCAGGATTAATCAGGCAGGAAGGATTCCGGCCCTCTTCCCGGGGGTTGAGATCAAAGACGATGACCCTTAACGGTTTTCCTACCTGGGTGGCGGCCAGACCAATTCCGGGGGCATGATACATGGTTTCGATCATGTCCTCAATGAGTTTTTCTAAAGAAGGGTCTGTCTCTTTTAAGGGTTTAGCCTTTTTTTGAAGGACCGGATCAGGGTATTTGCATATTTCTAATAGAGCCATAAAAAAATCCTGAATTCAGAATTCAGAATTCAGGAGTCAGAAGAAGGGATCTTGGATCTTAGAGAGTATTTATTCTGGATTCTGTCTCCTGGCTTCTGAATTCCATAATTTTTTCTCTTTTATAACATATCCACCGGGTCAACATCCAGGATAATTTGAACCCCGGTGCCCTTCAACAGTACCTTCTCCGCTTCCCGGATCAATTCGGCCGCCTGATGCAGTATCCGGTTGTTTTCCCCTTTTAACAACATTTGCCAGCGATATCGTCCTTTAATCCTGGCGATTGGAGCCGGAACCGGGCCTAATATTTCCAAAGAGGGGGTCCAGTTATTTCTCTGGGTTTCTTTTCTCAGAAAGCGGCTTGTTTTTTCGACCATCTGAATGACTTCGGCTTCCTGATTTCCCTGAAAAAGACAGTTAATCAGCCGGGAGAAAGGCGGGTATTTCAAGGTGCGACGAAAACGAATTTCCTGGTTATAAAAACCTAAGTAGTCATGGAGGCCGACGTATTTAAAAATATAATGATCGGGATTAAAGGTTTGAAGAAAGACCTGTCCGGGGTGAACCCCCCGGCCGGCCCGGCCGGCCACTTGGGCCAGGAGCTGAAAGGTCCTTTCTCCGGCCCGAAAATCAGGCCAGTTCAAGGAAAGGTCGGCACACAGAACCCCGATCAGGGTTACCAGGGGGAAATCATGGCCTTTGGTGATCATCTGTGTCCCGATCAGGATATTGGTTTTTTGGTCTCCAAACTTTTTCAGAATGGTGTAATGAGCCCCTTTTCGAGTTACCGTATCTCCATCCATCCGGTCGATGGAGGCCTGGGGGAACAGAGCCGCCAGCTCTTTTTCCACCTTTTCCGTGCCCATGCCCAGGGCCTTGATCCCTTCCTGATGACAGGAAGGACAGCGGGCCGGCATCGGCATATGGTAACCGCAGGTATGACAAAAGAGTTGACCTTCCCGGGCGTGATGGGTCAGGGTCAGAGAGCAGTTCCGGCATTTGACGACCGCTCCGCACAGAGTGCAAAGAATCAGGGTATCAAAGCCCCGGCGGTTCAGAAAGAGCAGAGTTTGTCTCCCCTGTTCCAGGTTGCGGGCTATGGCTTCTTCCAGGGGGGGAGAGAACAAAGGGATCTGCCGGCCACGGCGAAACTTTTTCAGGTCGATCAATTTTATTTCGGGCAAGGTTTGTTCCTGGACCCGTTTATGGATTCCAAGGTAAGCTATCTTTTTTTTTCTCCGCAGATAGAGGGTGGATATGGACGGGGTGGCCGAGCCCAGAACGACCACGGCCGAAGCCTGCTGCCCCCGGACCAGGGCCAGATCCCGGGCGTTATAACGCAGGGAGTCGTTTTGTTTGTAAGAAGGATCGTGCTCTTCGTCGACCACGATCAGTCCCAGGGAATCCAAAGGGGCAAATATGGCAGATCGCGTTCCAATAACCACGGGGCAGAGACCTTTCTGAATCCGACGCCATTGATCCAACCGTTCTCCAGGATTGAGGCCGCTATGAAGCGAGGCGATCTTTTCCCCGAAACGAAGGCGGAAACGGCCCTCCATCAAAGGAATCAGGCCGATCTCAGGGACCAGGATCAGGGCCTGTCGTCCTTGTTCAATCACCTCAGCGGCAGCCCTTAAATACACCTCCGTCTTTCCCGATCCGGTAATCCCGTGAAGCAGCAAGGTCTGATAAGATCCGGCCTGAAGCCCTTCACCTATCCGGATCAGGGCCTGTTCCTGTTCCCCGGTTAGAACCAGGGGACCATTTTCCTGAACCAGGATCTCCCCCAAGGGATCCCGCCAGCAAACCTGTTCCCGGAATTCAATCAAGCCTTTTCGACTGAGAGTGGCCAGGCGCTGAGCCGAGAGCGGAAAATGGTTCCGGAGAACTTTTAAAGGCAGGCCGGGCCGCGAAGCAAGAAATTCAAAAAGGGAATGATCTTTCGGTAAAAAATGATCCTTTTGGAAATCAGGCCCCGGGAAAACCCCTCTTTCTTTTTTAAGGCGGGTGGTTTCTTTCTTCTCGCGGGTTATTTGTTGAATCCAGCCCCGGCTCTTAAAATAGTTAAGGATTTTTTTCTCTCCCGGAGAAAACCGGGATAAAGACCGGCCCTTGGAAGAAGATAAGGTTTGAAGGATTTCCTTTTCCGTTTTAGACAGGCGGTCTTGTAGAAAAGCCGCTATTCCCTGAGAGGTAATTTCAATATTCTGATAATCGGATACCGACAGGCCGGGGGGTAAGGCCGTCTTTAACACCTGTCCCAAAGGGAAAAGGTAGTAGTGGGCGATCCAGGAAAAAAAAGGCCTCAGGGCCGCTGAAAAAAGAGGTTCCGGGTCCAGGATCTGCCACACCGGTTTGACGGCCTGCTCTTCTTCCGGATTTCGGGCTTCCTCCCAGAGATAGCCGGTGACCCGCTTTTTTTTCAAAGGCACCAGAACTCTTTGTCCGACCCGGGGTTCACTGGAGAAATCATCCGGAACTTCGTAGAGTAAGGGCTGATTTAAGGGGGGAACGATGACGTTGTAGAAAGGCATATTTTAATTCCGGTTAAGGAAGACCGATTTTCCAATTCCAGGTCCCCGGCCGCTCTTTTATTTTTACCGATCGTGGAACCGTTTCCCTCAACCGCACAAAACGCTGGTAACCGGCCTGTTCCAGTTCTTTCCGATAGGCGGTTAAATTAATCTCCCAGTTAGGATAGACCCAATAATTGGAATCCCGCCGAACGGCCCAGGCCATCTCCCCCTTCGGACTTTGAAAAGGCCTGTCGGCTTTCAACCGGTCCGAGAGGATTCTGGCCAGGCATAAAGGCCAAAGGCCGGAAAGAACGATCCCCAGGGGAAGAGGGCTTTGCCGGGGCAGGGAAAGATAATCCTCCTGTCCCAGTTCCGGGCTGACTATCGCCCCGGAAAAACCGTATGATTTGAGTTGTTGGATGGACAACGGATTGCTTAAATTGCAGAAAGGGCCGGCCCAAAGGGTAAGCCTTTGGGGATTTCGGAATAAGGCGATCTGCCAGGGGGCATTCAAGACGAAATGGCGGGATCCTTTTTGCAGCAATTGCTTAAGCAGGGATTGATATTGAGCTTCCTCCGCCGGCCAGATGATGGGTGAAAGCCACCACCAGATATTAGATTTGCTTAAACCCGTCAGTTCAGTTTTTTCAGACAGCCAAACTCCGATTTCTTCCCGATTTCGGTCATGGCTTGGAATCAGGCGACCAACCTTTTGATCAATGGATGGCAGTCTGTTAATCCGCACCCGGGGAAGGAGGGCTTTAAAAGGGGAAGAGGGCCATTCCCTGTTTTTAGAAGGTTTTAATTGCTGTTCCAACCGGGTTATTTTTTCGGTTAAGTCCGGTTCCCGGCGATCAATTAAAAAGACCGGGGCCCCCTGTTGCGTCTTTGATTGACCCGAGGAAGGCAGAAAAAACCGGCTGCCGGTAATAATGTTTCGGCCGATCTTTAAGGTGGCGTGTCCGCTTTCATCTTCATAACCAATGCGCAAAACGTCTCCGGCCAGTAGGTCCTGCTTAAGATCAAGGTAGGATTGATCCCCCCCCTGGGAAACCTTCCCCAGCAAAAGTCCGGATCCGGTTTGCCCTTCAACTTGGATCGGGTTGCTGGGCCGCTGCGAAAGAAAACCATAATGGGTGCCGGTGCGGCCCAGGGCCAGACTCAACAAGGTCAGGGCTTCTTTCCGGGCCAACGGATCCTGCGGATGATCCCTCAACATTTTATAAGCACGAACGGTGTAATAGACATAATGAGGGCCTTTTTTGCGGCCTTCGATTTTCCAACCTTTGATGGAGGGGACCGAAAGAAGGACCTTGACCAAGACATCCAGGCTGAGGTCCTGACAGGAAAAATACCGTTTGGAATCACTTTCCTGTCGATAGAGGCGTCGGCAGGGCTGGACGCATCTTCCCCGAAGCCCGCTTTTCCCCCCTAGGAAACTGCTCCAGTAACACCGGCCGGATACGCCGTAACACAAGGCGCCGTGAACAAATACTTCCAGCCCGATGTTTTCAGGGCAGGCATCGGCCAGCTGTTTGATTTCATCAATGTTCAGCTCCCGGGGAAGAACCACCCGGGTGACACCCCGGATACGGCTGATCAGGGAAAGGGCCGCACCAAAACCGCAGTTGGCCAGGGTGGAAAGGTGCAGTTCTCCGGAAAAACCGGTCTGCCGGGCCAGTTCTATGACGGCCGGGTCCTGAATGATCAAGGCATCAGGATGGATGCGGCGGTTGAGATCATCCAGCATTTTTCCGGCCTGATTCAATTCATCAGGCTTAATCAGGGTATTGATGGTGACAAAAACCCGAGATCCCCGGGAATGGGCCAGATCGGTCAGCCCGGCCAGTTCCTCAAAGGTAAAGTTTTTGGCCTCCCTTCGGGCGGAAAGCTGTTTCAGTCCGCAATACACGGCTTCAGCCCCGGCGGCCAGGGCGGCCAGAAAACCGGCTTTGTTGCCGGCCGGGGCCAGGATCAAAGGAAGGTTCGGGTCTCTATGAGAAATCATGGCTATGAGGGCTTTTGTATTTTTTATTATGATTGAATGACAAACCGTCGCATATGGATATTCAGGAGCAATCCGATCCCGATCAGGTTGGCTATGAGGGAAGATCCCCCATAACTGATAAAGGGCAGGGGCACCCCGACCACGGGGACAAGACCGACCACCATGCCCATGTTGACCAGCCCCTGCCAAAAGAAGACGGCACAGATACCCAGGGCTACCACCATACCGAAACGATCCTTGGATTGGCGGGCGATATTCAGGGCCCAAAGAATTAAGAGCAGGAAAAGGGTGACCACCATAAAAGAACCGATAAAACCCCATTCCTCAGCCAGTACCGAAAAGGCAAAATCGGTATGTTGTTCGGGTAAAAAACGGAGCTGTCCCTGGGTTCCATTCAGAAACCCTTTGCCCCAAAAACCCCCTGAGCCGACAGCGATTTTGGATTGGAGAATATGATAACCGGCTCCTAAGGGATCCGATTCCGGTTGAATAAATATAAGCAGCCTTTTCTTTTGATAATCTTTGAGAAAAAACCAGAATAAGGGCAGGGACAGGAGCAGGCTTCCCACAGAAACAAAAAGGGTCTTCCAGGCGATTCCTAAAAAAAGGAAAATGGACAGACTAAGCATGATCAGCAAAAGGGCCGTTCCCAAATCCGGTTGTTTCATGATCAGCAAGGCCGGCAGCAAAGCCATTCCCAGGGGCAGATAGAGATCCCGGAAACCATAACGGTGGTTGAGTTCATTGTTAAAAAAATATTTGGCCAAGGCCAGAATCAAGGCGATTTTTACCAGCTCCGAGGGCTGGAAAGAAACAAACCCCAAAGTCAACCAACGCTGGGAACCGGAAATGGAACGGCCGAAGAGCAAAACCCCAATCAAAAGGGCAATAGAGACCCAGTATAAAGGATAGGCCAAAGGAAGCAACAGATGATAATCAAAAAAAAGGACGATCATTAACAGAATGAATCCGACTCCGGCTATATAGATCTGTTTCAGGTAAACGGGGATCCCTTCCACTCCTTCGCTATGATGGGTGGCCGAAAAGAGGTTAACCACCCCGATCGTGATCATAATAAGAACCAGGAAGAGAAGAGACCAGTTAAAGTTTTGAATAAACCGACGATCAATCATGATCTTTGTCCTCGACCAAGGATTCGGATGAGGGTTGTGGTGGGGATTCAGATTCAGAAGGGGTAACAGCCGGTCTTGTTGCCCTGGGGGGCAGATTAAAATAAACCTCAAAAATTTTGCGGGCTATCGGAGCGGCAGCTTCGCCTCCATGCCCCCCATGTTCGGCAACAATAGCTAAGGCCAGTTGAGGAGACTCCAAAGGGGCAAAAGCGACAAACCAGGCGTGATCACGCCCCCCCTTTTTCCCCAGGCCAACCACTTGGGCCGTTCCTGTTTTTCCGGCAGCGACAATTCCCCAAAGCCGTGACGCCCCCCCGGTTCCTCCGGGTTCGTTAATGACACCGGCCATGGCTTCACGAATTAAGCGTAAATTTTCCGGGGAAACCGGAATCGATCGGATCAATTGAGGGGGGAATTCCTTGAATACCATACCTCCGGGAGATATCAGTTTTTTCACTAGAAAAGGGCGAAAGGTTCGGCCTCCATTGGCAATCGCGGCCGTAGCCGCTGCCATCTGTAAAGGGGTGGTCAGATTATAGCCCTGCCCGATAGCCAGGGACAGGGTTTCTCCAGGTTGCCAGGGGACCTTGTAGCGTTTCAGTTTCCATACAGAAGTCGGGATAAGTCCGCTTTTTTCCGGATTCAGGGCAATGCCCGTGGGCTGTCCCAATCCAAAAAGTTGGGCGTAACGGGCCAGACGATCCACACCCAGGCGGTGGCCCACATTATAAAAATAAACATCACAGGACTGGACAATAGCTTTGTGAAGACTGACCGTGCCATGACCTCCTTTTTTCCAGCAATGGAAGACCCGGTTGCCAAAAGGGAAGGCCCCGTTACAGTAAAAACTGGTTTGCGGGGTAATCACCTTTTCTTCCAGTCCGGCCAGGGCGGTAATCATTTTATAAGTGGAGCCGGGGGGATATTGCCCTTGGATGACCCTGTTTTGAAAAGGTTTAAGGGGATTTGAAAAAAGGGCCTCCCATTCACGGGACGAGAGTTTTCGGGTGAAGGTGGAGGGATCAAAATCGGGAGAGCTGTGCATGGCCAGGATTTCCCCGGTCGTCGGATTCAAAACAGCGACGGCCCCGGCTTTCCCTTTAAGAGCTTCCTGGACTGTTTTTTGGATATTCCAGTCCAGGGTGGTCATCAGATTATTTCCGGATATCGATTCACGAGTGCCCAGCACCTGAACCTCTTGCCCGATGGCATCCACTTCCAGAAAGCGCCCCCCTTTTTTTCCTCCCAACTCGGCCTCGTATTCCTTTTCCAGCCCCCATTGGCCGATAAAATCCCCCATTCTGTTTTCAGGGTAAAGATTGCTCCTGAGCTGTTTGGAGGTTATCTCTCCCAGATAGCCGATTACATGAGGGGCCACCGGTCCCAAAGGATAATTCCTCTGGGGACTCACCTCGATATAAATCCCGGGGATGAGATATTTAAAGGACTCCACCAGCCCCAATTCATTCTGACTGATATCCAATTTAATGGGAATAGGGTGGAAGGGGCTGACCTTTTTCTGCGCCAGGCGTTGTTCGATTTCTTGTTGATCCATATCGAGCAGGTTGCCGAGTTGTTTTTTGAGCAGATCCCAGTTTTGGACATCATCGGGGATGATATAAAGATTAAAGGAATGCCGGGAATTAATCAACGGCTCCCCTCGACGGTCGAAAATAATTCCCCGGGCCGGACGAATATCAAAGACCCGGATGCGGTTGTTTTCCGACATCTTTTTAAAATGGGCGGCCTTGAAAATCTGCAGATACCAGAATCGGCCGGCCAAACCAAAAAAGATCAACAGGATGACTACCGTTGTTATCCAGAATTGCCTTTGCAGATCGGCCGGTTCTTTTTGTTCGAACAAGGGGATACTGGGCATTAACTTAAAGAGGGTTTTTTCCCAAAAAAGGACTTAAAAAGGTAGAACAACGGGAGACTTATCAACATGGTGATAACGGCTTGGCCTATGATTAAAAGGGACTGGTGTCGGGTAAATTCCAGGTCTCGGGAAAAAGATAGAAGAAAGTGGGCTAAAAAACCATACAGGATCTGTAAAAAGAGAACGGAAAAAACCATGAAAGACATGGATTGAATGATCGTTCGACTCCAGACCAAATGGTATATCCAGACAACCAGGGGATATAAGATCATAGCTTTTCCCATTCCACCCCAAGACAGGATATCCACCATCAGGCCCAGAAGGGCCCCCAGAATCAAACCCAAAATCAACTGATTCAGAGTGCCCAAAAAAATAATCAGGATAAAAAGCAGATCGATCCGAAAGGGATTAATGAATTCCCCGTACAGCCAGGTGGATTGAAGAACCAATAAACCCAGCCCCAGACCCAAAAAAAAGAAAAAATGTTTAACCATCTTGGGTTGTATCCTGGTCCGGTATGGGGGGCTTTTGTCGAAATATCAGGACCTCTTCAATCTGCGAAGTTTTACATTCCGGGACTACTTCAACAAAAAGGAACATCCCTTTGACCTTTGAATCGACACGGAGGACACGCCCCAGGATCAATCCTTTGGGGAAGACCTGATCCAGACCCGAGGTGACCATGATATCCCCCGCCCGGATATCTTCGGTCCGGGCAATATATTTCACCTGACAATTCCCTCCCCCGGGAATACCGGTCAAGACCCCGCGCACCCTGGAGCGTTGAGCCAGGCAATCAACGGCAAAGGCGGGATCATTTAATAATACGACTTGTGAAAAAAGGCTGGAAGTCTTCTCCAGTCTTCCTACCACCCCATCGGGCAGGAGAACGGGCATCCCACGGCTCAGTCCGTCCTTTCGACCTTTGTTGATATAAATGGTTTGTAAAAAAGGGGAAGGGCCTCTTCCCACCACTTCGGCTACCTGCGACGGGCCAGGTAGCTCGCCTTTAAGTTGCAGCAGTTTTCTGAGCCTCTCGTTGGCCGAAGCCGCTTCCCTTAAACGAATATTTTCCTGGTTCAGTTGAACCAGTTGTTTCTTGAGGAGTTTATTCTCCTGCTGCGTTTGGGTCAAAAAAACGTAATGGGTCCATAAGGACCCGAAACCGGTTTTGATCGAAGTAAAAACCGAGAAGACCGGCAGGATTCCATCCACTAACGAACTTTCCAGCAAAAAATAGTCCCGTCCGCTCCGGGTAACGGAAGTAAATAAAGCCAAAAAGGCCAACAGGGCAAGCCAGACAAGGAGAATGGTTCGCAGTTTTTTAATAACCACTCGATGTTCCTATACCTTTGTGTTCAATCCCCTCTCATCCGGGATGGGATTGCTCTTGCTGCACAATTTTAAAAGAAGGACTCCTTAGATGGAAACCTCCTTCAATAGGTCAAGACTTTCCAGGGTTTTGCCTGACCCCAGGACCACAGCGGAAAGGGGATCGTCAGCAATCGTAATCGGCAGGCCAGTTTCCTCCCGCAACAGGACATCTATACCTTTCAGTAAGGCGCCTCCTCCGGTGAGAAAAATCCCCCGGTCCACAATATCAGCCGCCAATTCAGGGGGGGTTTGTTCCAGGGTCACTTTAACCGCATCAATAATCGTATCGATCTGTTCGGAAATAGCTAAACGAACCTCTTCCGAATCGATGGTCAGGGTTTTCGGAACACCGGAAACCAGATCTCTTCCCTTCACTTCGATGGATTCAGGTTCATCCTGGGGATAGGCGGTCCCGATGGTGGTTTTAATGACTTCGGCCGTCCGTTCTCCGATCAGCAGGTTATATTTTCTCTTGACATACTGTAGAATTGATTCGTCTATCTTGTCTCCACCCACCCTGACCGATTTGCTGATAACAATTCCGGCCAAAGAAATAACCGCTACCTCCGTGGTCCCCCCACCGATATCCACCACCATATTGCTGGTCGGTTCGGTGATCGGCAGTCCGGCACCAATAGCGGCCGCCATGGGTTCTTCGATCAGATAAACCTCCCGGGCCCCGGCCGATTCCGCCGATTCCCTGACCGCCCTTTTTTCGACCTGGGTGATCCCCGAAGGGACACAAATAATAATACGGGGCCGGATCAGGGTCCGACGATTATGGACCTTCCGGATAAAATGACGCAGCATGGCCTCGGTTACTTCAAAATCGGCGATGACGCCCTCTTTCATGGGCCGTATGGCGACGATATTGCCGGGAGTCCGACCCAGCATCAACTTGGCCTCTTTCCCAACGGCCAAAACGCGATTATAGCCCTTAGCGTCCTTGCGTACCGCCACCACCGAGGGTTCGCTCAAAACAATACCTTTGCCTTTAACGTAGACCAGGGTGTTGGCCGTCCCTAAATCAATGGCCAGATCATTGGAAAAAACTCCCAGGATCGAATCTAAAAACATGAGAACTCCTTTTTTAGGTTTAAAATAAAATATTATATCAAATTCTTACATTATTTTCAAGTTTTTTAAAGCCCCATTGCCTTAGACCATCGATCCCCAGGGTAACCCGGTTATCTTTTCCAGCGATATTTTTTGAGAAATGACTATCCCAACCTATATAACATCAAGGAATTCATCTTCCAATTCCTTGTCTTTCTCTGCCTTTCTCCTTGACCCTATTTTTTTTGGGCTTTTTTTTTTTTTTG
>JACQYK010000131.1:23728-36738 GCA_016208255.1 Deltaproteobacteria bacterium
AAAAAACAGGGAAGGTCACCTGGAGCGGAGGATTTACTATGAGAGTCGTAAAAATCAATGAAGTAAAAAAAGAAGCCGTCAGCAGTCCTCTTTTTACCGGATCGGAGGTGACCCGGCAAGATCTTTTGCCGGATAGCCGGGAATTCACTGTCGCAGTCGTCAATTTCGGCAAGGGGGTCCGCAACAAATTTCATACCCATGACAGCGAGCAGATCCTGATCGTTACCTCCGGAAAAGGATTTATTGTTACGGAACTGGAGAAGAAGGGAATCTCCGCCGGCGATGTCGTCATTATTCCTGCTGGAGAAAAACACTGGCACGGGGCAGCGGAAGACTCGGAGTTCTCCCATATTTTTGTTTACCGATCGGGGAGCCAGGCTACTCAATTGGAGGAGTAGATTTTCCTGCGAAGGACAGGTCGAAGACACAGAAAAAATTTATCCTGTAAATCTGTCTAAATGTCAAAAGTTAGAGATAAATTTTTAAAATTACAATATTAGAATCCAAATAGAGACATAAATTATAATATTGGATATTTTTATGGAGGTGCCCAAATGAATCAGCGTCAGGCCTATCGTACTTTTGTAAGTTATATCGATCGCAGCCGGGAATACTACAGCGCCCAGGGGTACACCCGGCCCTATACCTGGGCCCATTACCGGGAGGTTCCTTTTTCTCTGCTCCGGAAACCACTCTCCGGGTGCCGGGTGGGTCTGGTGACGACCGCCGGGCGTAAAGATAGCAGCGGCTCAGACCAGTTACTGCCCAGGGAGCTTTATGCCCTGGCGGCCGATCCTGTTCCGGCCCGTCTGTACACCAATCACCTTTTTTGGGATAAGAAAGCCACCCATACGGATGATATCGACAGTTTTCTCCCGCTTCATCGCCTGTCTGAATATGCTGAAGCGGGTCGTATCGGTTCGGTTTCTCCCCGCTTTTACGGCGTTCCGACTGATTATAGTCAAAACCGGACCATCAATAAGGATGCCCCGCAGATCCTGGAATGGTGCCGGGAGGATGAAGTGGACGCCGTGCTTTTGTCGGCCCTCTGACCGGTCTGCCATCAGACCGTGAGTCTCACGGCCAGACATCTGGAGGAAAACGGCCTGCCCACAGTGATCATGGGTTCGGCCCGGGACATCGTTGAGGAATGCGGCGTGGCCCGATTGGTCTTCACTGACTTTCCGTTAGGGAACCCCTGCGGAAAACCCTGGGATGTGGAAATGCAAAAGGCCGTGGTAGGCATCGGCCTTGATCTGTTGGAACGGGCCTGGATGCCGCGGACCACGGTTCAGACCCCTTTCTATTGGGAGTCTGAAGAATGGCGAAAGGACTTCATGCGGGTCGACGACAGCAACCGTGAAGCCCTGGCCCGGGAAGGGGAGGAACGGCGCCGCCTTCAGGCCGAAGCCAAGGGGAAGAAAGATTGATCCTCGGAGACTGGACTGCCAGGAAATACAAAAATAGGAACCAAGAATCCAGAATCCAGGAGCCAGAATTCAGAATAAAAAATCTTATGAGGGCTTAATAAGAAAATGATGAGCCGCTATCATGTCGGATCCCGACCTCAAGGAAGTTTTTGATATTGAAGTTTCCTGTTACTCAGGCTACCGCTATGGGGAGCGGCCGGTTTCCTTCCAGCTTCTGGAAAAAACATTTATCGTCAAGGAGATCCTCGACCAATGGTACGGAGAAGATTATCTTTATTTCAAAATCCGGGCCGATGATCAGAGGGTTTACCTGTTGAAGTATGACCAGGCCAAAGACCGGTGGTCTCTGACGGGTCTGTTCTCATAGAAAAAAGTGCTGATCATCCGGACCTGTTCGACGGCCAAACCTTTAATACGAAAATAGAGTTCGGCGTCGAACGAACTCTGTTTTCATGATTCGTGGGGCCACGCCCCCAAAGGCGGGCATGGTGGTTTAACTGAATAGCTGGTCCCGAAGCAGCCCGGCAAGCCCCCCTCTTAAAAAGAGGCGGGTTTTTGTTTTAGGGGTTGATGATCCAGGGATACCCGGCCTGGTGAGGCCCTAAAAAAGCGAAGGCCGGTCAAGCTGATGGAAAAAAATTACTAAGACATGATCAAAAAAGTAATTGAAATCATTTGAATCGGGCTTTAATATAATAATAAAAACGTTGAAAGAAGGAGTACTCCATGCGTAGTGACCTCATGAAAAAAGGAATCGAAAAAAGTCCCCACCGCTCTCTGTTCAAGGCCATGGGTTATACCGACGAAGAAATCGCCCGGCCTCTGATCGGGATCGTCAACTCGGCCAATGAAATTATCCCCGGTCATATCCATTTGAACCAGATCGCTCAGGCCGTAAAAGCCGGAGTCCGCATGAGCGGCGGGACCCCCATGGAGTTTTCCACGATCGGGGTTTGCGACGGGATTGCCATGAATCATGAAGGGATGAAATATTCGCTGGCCAGCCGGGAGCTGATCGCCGATTCCGTGGAGGTTATGGCCCGGGCCCATCCCTTTGACGCCCTGGTCATGATCCCCAACTGCGATAAGATCGTTCCCGGTATGCTCATGGCCATGCTGCGCTTGAATATCCCGGCCATCATGGTCAGCGGCGGCCCCATGCTCACCGGCCGGTGGCGGAAGAAGGAGGTTCACCTGATCTCTGTCTTTGAAGGAGTTGGGGAGGTCAAAGCGGGAACCATGAAGGCCCGGGATCTATTGGAACTGGAAGACGCGGCTTGTCCGGGGTGCGGGTCCTGCGCCGGGATGTTTACGGCCAACTCCATGAACTGCCTGACCGAGGCCATCGGTCTGGGACTTCCGGGAAACGGAACCATCCCGGCTGTCTCGGCGGCCCGGATTCGTTTGGCCAAGCAGGCCGGCATGAAAGTTATGGAACTTTTGAAAAAAAATATCCGGCCCCGGACCATCGCCACTATGGCCGCTTTCCGCAACGCCCTGGCCGTGGACATGGCTCTGGGCTGTTCGACCAATACCGTCCTTCACGTGCCGGCCATAGCCCATGAGGCCCACCTGGACCTGTCACTGGACCTTTTTAACCGGATCAGCAGGCGGACGCCCCATTTATGCAGTCTCATCCCCGGAGGACCCAACAGTTTACAGGAATTGGATGAAGCCGGAGGGATTCCGGCGGTCATGACCGAGTTGACCAAAATCAAGGCTATCGATCTGAAGGTCATGACGGTCACCGGCTCCCTGTTGGAAAAGAACCTAAAAGGGATAAAAGTCCTGGATCGGGAAGTCATCAGACCCGTTACCAATCCCTATCATGCCGAAGGTGGAATCGCCATCCTCTATGGGAATCTGGCCCCGGAAGGGGCCGTGGTCAAACAATCGGCCGTGGCCCCGGAAATGATGACCCACAGCGGCCCGGCCCGTGTTTTCAATTCGGAGCAGGAAGCCCAAAAGGCTATTCTCGGCAAAAAAATCAAAAAAGGGGACGTGGTGGTCATTCGCTATGAAGGACCCAAAGGCGGACCGGGGATGCAGGAAATGCTCTCCCCCACCTCAGCCATAATCGGCATGGGATTAGGCAAGGATGTGGCCTTGATCACCGACGGGAGATTCAGCGGCGGATCTCAAGGGGCGGCCATCGGGCATGTCTCTCCGGAAGCGGCGTCCGGGGGACCTATCGGCCTGATCAAAGAAGGCGACCGGATTGAAATCGATATTCCGAAAAAGAAGTTGACGCTCCTGGTCTCCAAAGAAGAGCTGAGCAAAAGACGGAAGGGTTGGAAGCCGCTGCCACCCAAGATCCGGTCCGGATACGCCTATCGTTATGCCCAGATGGTTACCTCCGGGAGCACCGGAGCGATTTTGAAAGACAAATTATAAAATAGGGTTAATTTTCAGGCATTGTGCTGCCCGCCCGCAAGCAAAGAGGTTACCCTTCGGGAGCGGGGGTAAGGGGAGAAAGGAGGAGCAACCATGATTGAAGCCCGGTTGTATCAAAAAAAGGAAGACCAGAAGGTCTGGTGCTATTTATGCAGTCACCATTGTTTGATTCAAGACGGAAAACGGGGGATCTGCGGGGTTCGAGAGAATCAAGGGGGAACCCTTTACTCCCTGGTCTATGGAAAGCCCATCGCCGCTCATGTGGATCCGATTGAAAAGAAACCCCTCTTCCATTTTCTCCCCGGTTCCACTTCCTATTCTTTAGCCACCGCCGGCTGCAATTTCCGCTGTCTCTTTTGCCAAAACGCTGACATTTCTCAGGTCAAGGATTTAAAAAGGATCTCCGGCGAAGACGTGCCTCCGGATGATATCGTCACGGCTGCCCTTCAGGCCAAATGCCAATCTATCTCTTATACCTATACCGAGCCGACCATCTTCTTCGAATACGCCTATGACATCTCGCTCCTGGCCGAGGCCCAGGGGCTGAAGAATGTCTTCGTGTCCAATGGCTATATGACCCTGGAGATGCTTGAGTCCATGCACCCTCATCTCCAGGCTGCCAATGTCGACTTGAAAGCCTTTCGCGATAATTTTTATCGGACCCAGTGCGGAGCCAAACTGGCCCCGGTTTTAGACTCGCTAAAAAAAATGAAACAATTGGGGGTCTGGCTGGAGGTGACCACGCTGATCATCCCCACGCTTAACGATTCCAAAGAAGAATTAAGCGAATTAGCCCGATTCATTGCCGTCGATCTGGGACCGGAGATCCCCTGGCATATCAGTCGATTTCATCCCACCTATCAGCTTACCCAGTTGCCGATCACCCCGGTCAAAACATTGCAACGGGCCTGGGAAATAGGTAAAGAAGCGGGCTTGCGCTATGTGTACACGGGAAACGTTCCCGGAGATGCGGGAGAAAAAACGACCTGCTATCATTGCGGACAACTGCTGATCGATCGGTTCGGATTTTCCATTTTGAAAAACAATCTGCAGCAGGGGAAGTGTCCCGGCTGTCAGACGACGATGGATGGTTTCGGTTTATAAAAATTTTTTAAATGAAGAAAATAGAGAATCAGAAAAAAAATTAAAAAAAATTAATTTTTTTTAAAAAAAATGTATTTTTTTCTTGACATACTATATATAGTAGAATAAAATTTTCCAAAATACAATATATAGGAAAGGAGGAACTATCATGGCAGCAACCAAAAAAGCAAAGGCTCCTGCAAAAAAGACTGTGAAAGCCGCCCCCAAGAAGGCCGCTAAAACAGCCAAGAGCCCAAGCAAGAAGGCAACAGCCAAGAAGGCTCCGGCTAAAAAAGCCCCGGCCAAAAAGGCTGCTGCCCCCAAGGCCCCGGCTAAGAAGGCCCCTGCCAAAAAAGCCCCGGCCAAAAAGAAATAACCTTCTGGTTGTTGTGCTGTTGGGTAGTTAAATAGCTTCTTAACCTTTTTAAGGGAAGGATGGAATTGCTTCCTATAGAAGAAATTCCGATTTACCTTCCTTTTTTTATTTTATAGAGGGGCATTTTTCAATTCGGCAGGGAAAGGCCCGCAGGTTGGGGGTTCCCATCGCCGGGTCGAATGGTTCACCGGCCGTCAGGATATTCAGATTGGAGCGATCCCAGTCAAAAAGGGACTCCGCTTTCTCTTCAGGAAACCACCAGCCGTAATCCAGGAAAACCACCCGTGGGTCCAGACTTTCAGACAAATGGACTTTCTGCTCTATCCGTCCCTTGGGGGTTATGATCAGGGCCCAATCGCCTTCGGTCAAACCGATAATTCCGGCAGCCGCCGGATGAATATCCATGACGGGTTCCGGATGCTTTTTCCTGAGCGCGGAAATCTGCCGATAAGAGGAATGAAAATAATAAGGATTTTTTTGACTGGTGGCCAGCAGAGGATATTCTAAAGAGACGCGGGGCAATTCCGAAAAAGCCGGCAGCGGATCAAATCCCCATTGCTGAAGTTGTTTTGAAAAAAGTTCCACTTTCCTGGAGGGCGTCTTAAATCCTTTGGCCTCATATTTTTGATAGATCTCTTTCCCTTTGAGCACTCCCTTTTTTTTGAATTGTTCATAGTCCATTCCGGCCGGGGCCAACACTTCGTCCAAGGCCTGGTGATAATCCTCCCAGAAATGTTCGGCATGACCCAAGGCCTTGCCCAGCTCATTCAGGATCTTGAGGTCCGGCCAGCTTTTCCCCGGGGGATCCACAAGCTTGGGACGGGATGAAATCCAGCCCTGAGACAGACCGTAATGTCCGATGTCATCGAACTCAAAACCGGTGGCCGCCGGTAAAAGGATATCGGCCAGGGCGGCTGTCGGGGTCATGAAGCATTCGGAAATCACCAGAAGCTCGAGCCGCATCAGGGCCTCGTAGGTTCGGCGGGCATCGCTGGTGGTGATCAGGGGATTGGTGACCTGGGCCACCATGGCCCGGACCGGATAGGGTTTCTGGGTCAGGATGGCCTGGACGACCATGGGTTGCGGCACGATCATAAAATTGGGGATCAGATTGAATCCCCGGCTCAACATCCTTTTTGCCTTGTCCGGCAACAGCTCGGCTTTGACAAAATCAGCCAGCCGGGCCACGGGAGGCATGGTGGGCATGATGTTCCCGCCCGGTACATCCAGGTTGCCGGTAATGGCCATCAGGCAAAGCAGTGCCCGGCAGGTTTGCAGGCTGTTGACCGTATGTTCGACGGCATTGCCCCATTGAATAAGGGCCGGCTGGGAAGTGGCGTAGGTCCAGGCCGTCTGGGTGATCTCTTCCGGGGTCAGCCAGGTGAGTTCAGCCACCTGTTCCGGACTAAAGGCCTCCACCTTGGCTTTCAATTCCTGAAAACCAACGGTCCATTGATCCACGAATTCACGGTTAAACAATCCCTCCCGGATGATGATATGAATCAATCCCAGGGCCAGGGCGATGTCGCTTCCCGGTTTTATTTGGAGATGACTTTGGGCAATGGAAGCCAGATGGGTCTTCCGGGGATCGACCACGATCAGGTCGGCCCCCTTTTTGATGGACTCCAGCAAACGCAGGGCAATGATCCCTTCCTCGTTGGTCTTCAGAAGATTGCTGCCCCAATTCAGAATAAGACCGGTGGGAACCTCATAATCCGGGACCGGGAAAAATCCACAGGTGATTTGACCGGCGATTTCCCGGGGCATGTGGCAGACATGCTGAGGACCGCAGACATTGGGAGATCCGAAGACATTGGCCAGACGGATCAGGACGAAATGTTCCAATCCTTTAGGAGCCCCCTGGGCGAAGACCACGGCTTCCGGGCCATGGTCCCGGCGTATGCGGTTCAGACTTTCGGCGATAAAATGAAGGGCTTCGGTCCAGGACAGAGGTTTCCAGCGGCCTTCCCCGCGGGCTCCCTGCCTGAGTAAAGGCCTGGTCAGACGGTCGGGATGGATCGTTCGGTCGAATGAAGCCAGGCCTTTAGGGCAGATATAGCCATGGCTGATCGGGCACTGCGGATCCCCTTTGATTTTTTTAATCCGGCCTTCAGCCACCTCGACCAGGAGACCGCACCCTCCATGATCCATCCGCGAACAATGGGTTTTAAAGACCCGGGCATTTGGATTTTTATGATTCACGAGTGTGTCCTTTGTTGTTCATTTTAGTTAAGGGCATTAAAACCTCTTCCCGGAGAAGAGTCAAGCCGTTTTCTATTCTCATTCTTTCACTTTTAACAGTTTCAATTGCTTCAGTCTTTATCAGGGGAGAAGAGACTTTACCATAGGCCCAAGCCAAAACTGCTGAACGAAACCATGGGTCAAAGTGGAGGTTCATTTTTTTGTATTTTTTACTTGACAAATATAGATAAAGTTGTAACAAGAATATTACAAATTAAAAAAATAGAAAAACAGGTATGGCTAAACCCAAAAAACGTGTTCCATTCGGAAATCCAACCGATCTCCCTTTGCCAATCTATTACCAGGTGGCTCAACTCATCCGAAATAATATCATAGAGGGAACCTGGCCGTCAGGGAGCCGTCTGCCAACAGAGCAGAAGTTAACCCAAAAATACCAAGTCAGCCGACCCACTATCAGGAATGCCAAGGCGACTCTGACCAACGAAGGCTTTATTCACAGTGTCAGGGGGTCAGGCTGCTATGTTAATAGTAAAGATACCTGGAAAACTCAACTCCCCACCGTCGAGAATCTCAATGACATCTTTTACTTCGGTTCAAAGATGTCCTTCAAGATTCAAGAATACGGTATGATTGCCAACTCCGAAGAAATAAAGAACAATCTCAAAAACCCCCAGGATAAATTTGTCTTTCAGATTAAAGGAGTCCGCTGGTTTCAGAATCAACCGCTCTCCAGTGTGGTCTACTATTTACCTCACCGATTCGGTTCACGAATTCCATTGGAGAGGTTAACTGAAAATCCTTTTATCCCCCAGTTTGAGAAACTGGCCGGCATACAGGTGCTGGAAGGAACTTCCAATATTTCATTGGGCCAAGCCGACTCCGAAGCAGCCAAAAATTTGGGAATTAAAAAAGACTCGGCCGTGATTGTAGTCAAGACGGTCTATATCGACCATGAACTTCATCCCATTGAGTATATTATCAGCCGCTATCGGGACAAACTGCCTTACTCCATCAGAACAAAACGTTTTTAGTTTATGATTTAAAATACGGAGGGATGTCATGAGTTGGGAAAATGAGGTGGAAGAAATAACCCGCCGCCAGGAGATGGCCAAACAAATGGGGGGACCTGAAAGCGTGGCCCGGCACCATAAGGCCGGAAAGCTGACAGTCAGAGAACGCATCGACCAGGTGCTGGACAGCGGGAGTTTTCGGGAGATCGGAGGCCTCACCGGGGCGGCCAAATATGATGACCAGGGAAACCTGGATCAATTCACACCGGCCAACATCGTCATCGGGACCGGTCGCATCAATCAACGACGGGTGGTAGTCTCCGGTGAGGATTTCACCATCCGGGGGGGCTCTTCGGAAGCCACCATTTCGGAAAAATGGATCTGGGCCGAACGGCTGGCCGGGGAGATGCAGATCCCCATCGTGCGTCTGGTCGATACGGCCGGCGGCAGCATCAAGTTGCTGGAAAAGGCCGGGGGGACCAAATTGCCGGGTTACCCCAGTAACGATTCCAGAAATTTATTGGGACTCATTCCGGTTGCGGCTGCCGCCCTGGGTTCGGTAGCCGGTTTGGGAGCGGCCCGGGTGGTGGGGGCCCATTTTTCAGTCATGGTTAAAGGCAGCAGCCAGCTTTTTGCCGCCGGTCCTTTTGTGGTTACGCCGGCTACCGGCGAGCAGTTAACCAAAGAAGACCTCGGAGGTTACAAAATCCATACCCGGGGAAGCGGCGTGGTGGATAACGAAGCGGAAAATGAAGCCGATGCCTTTAACCAGATTCGCCAGTTTCTTTCTTATCTTCCCCAGAATGCCTTTCAGATTCCCCCCAGACAAAAACCGACCGATGATCCCAATCGAAAAGAAGAAGACCTGTTGTCGATTATACCCAATAACCGCCGCAAAAGCTACAATGCCCGCAAGATCCTTAAAATGATCTTTGATCAGAATTCTCTGTTCGAAATCGGTCGTTATCAGGGTCCGTCGGTCATTTCCCTGCTGGGCCGGCTGGACGGATACCCGCTGGGGATCATGGCCAGCGATCCCAATTACTTGGGAGGCGCCCTGACTGCCCAGGCCGCCGAAAAACTGATTCGCTTTGTGGACATGTGCGACAGCTTCCATTTACCCATTGTGAATTTTGTGGACCAGCCCGGGGTAATGATCGGTCGCGATGCGGAAAAACAGGGGACCATCCGCAAGGCCATCCGGGCTCTGCAGGCCATTGAGCAAACCCAGGTCCCCTGGGTGGCCATCCTGGTCCGGAAGGCCTTCGGCGTGGCCGGTTCGGGTTACGGACGACAGCGGGATTTGAACCTGCGCTATGCCTGGCCCTCCGGTTTTTGGGGATCTATCCCGGTCGAGGGCGGGGTCCAGGCGGCTTATTGGCGGGAGATACAATCCGCTGAAAATCCGGAAGCCCGCCTCAAGGAATTGATGGACTATTATCACCGCTTCGAGTCCCCTTTTCGCACGGCCGAGCGCTTTGGGGTCCAGGATATAATCGATCCGAGGGAAACGCGTCCGATCCTTTGCGATTGGGTGGAACAGGCCTATGAAATACTTCCTCGACAACTTGGCATTGTGTTTCGAACCATGCGAACCTGAGAACCAGGCGATCGGTTTCACTCTGGATCACCAAAGGAGAGGATTAAACTGATGAATCCTGGATTACTACAAACTTTTGCCCTCAACCGATATCCGGATCGGACCGCCATAATATTTAAAGACCAGCGATTGACTTTCCGTGAACTCAATGCCCGATCCAACAAACTCGGCAACGCTCTTTTGTCCCTGGGACTGAAAAAAGGCCAAAAGGTAGCCGTCCTGATGAACAATTGCCTTGAGCTGGTTGAAAGTCTGTCCGCGATACCCAAGGTCGGGCTGGCGACCGTCCCTTTAAATGCCCGCCAAAGCGGCCCGGAACAGGCCTACATCTTGAACGATGCCGAGGCGGATGCCCTTATTGTCGCCGAGAATTTATTTCCGGTTATTGAACCCGTTTTGCCGGCCGTCCCTCGTCTTCAACATATCATAATGGTGGGAGTAGGAAGGGGAGGATTAAATTATAAGGACCTGGTCGACCAACAATCCGAAATATTACCCGAAATCGAGGTTGAGGATGATGACATCGATCGAATTCATTATACCTCCGGGACGACCGGAAAGCCTAAGGGGGTGGTCGGGACCTTTGGAATCACTTATGATCGCCTGGTCACCAACTTGCTCAATCTGGACCAGCCCATAGGGCCCGATGATGTCAATTTGAATATCGGGCCATTGACCCACGCCGCAGGGTTTATGATGAGTATCTACTCTATCCGCGGGGCCGCTAATGTCGTTCTGGACAAGTTCGACATCGATCAGGTGCTGCAAACCATTGAAAAAGAAAAAGTCACCGCCGTCCTTTTCATTCCCACCATGATGAATATGATTCTCATGCATCCCAGGCTGCAGGCCTATGATTTGAGCAGCCTTAAGCGGATCTGGTACGGCACGGCGCCCATGGCCCCGGAGAAACTGAAGGAGGGCATCCGGGTTTTCGGAAATATCTTCCGCCAAAATTACGGTCTGACCGAAGCCCCCCAGCCGATCACCTACCTGGGACCGGAAGACCACATTATTGAAGGAACCGAAAAGGAAAAACGGCGTCTGGCCTCGGCCGGTAAGCCGGCCCTGGGGGTGGCAGTAAAAATCGTCAAGGAAGATGATACCGAAATTAAACCCGGGGAGATCGGGGAGATCACCATCCAGACCAGACAATTGATGAAAGCCTATTGGAAAAATCCGGAGGCCACGAC
Organism: Deltaproteobacteria bacterium; assembly: GCA_016208255.1. Lineage (GTDB taxonomy): Bacteria > Desulfobacterota > RBG-13-43-22 > RBG-13-43-22 > RBG-13-43-22 > RBG-13-43-22. Next base: position 35,017 of record JACQYK010000131.1, read on the forward strand.
CGAGGCCTTCCGGGGCGGCTGGTTTCATACCGGGGACATGGCGACCATCGATGAGGATGGATATATCTACATCATGGATCGAAAACACGACATGATCATCAGCGGCGGGTTCAATATTTATCCCCGGGAGGTCGAAGACGCCATTATGACTCACCCGCAGGTGGCGGAAGCGGCGGTGATCGGCGTCCCCGATGAAGTCTGGGGTGAGTCAGTCAAGGCCTTTGTGGTGACCAAACCGGGGGCCAGGCTGGCCGAAGAGGAGATCATTCAGTCCTGTAAAAAGCATCTGGCCAGCTACAAAAAACCAAAAAGTGTCGAGTTTGTACCGGATCTTCCTAAAAACGCCTATGGAAAAGTGCTTCGCAAGGTGCTCAAAGAACCCTATTGGCAAGGTCGTCAACGAAGGGTGTAAGGAGAATCTCTGGTGGAAAAAATTAAAGGATTTTCGAGGGCCGAGTTTATTATTTATGGTGTCTTTTGTGCTGCCGGAGCTGCGATACTCCTCCCTTCCCTAAAACTCGGTCTTGGTGAAAAGGGAGATCTGGGACCAGGATTCCTGCCCTTTGTGGCTGGCTTATGCGTCCTGGTCAGCGGCGCCTTACTGGCCATCCTCAATTTAATGAAAAGGGGGAAGGCCAGTCCTTCGGCGGACCTTGGAAAAATAGACCGGATAGGGTTGCTGCGATCAGGAGGAATTCTTGTCAATTTTGCCGTCTGGCCTCTGTTAGTGGGGATTATTGGGTACCTCCTATCCACTTTTTTAATTTCTCTGGGCCTGGCCAAGGCGGTCGGGTACAAAGACTGGAGATGGCCGATCCTTCTAAGCGTCATGATCACAGTCGGCATCTGGGTCATTTTTGGAGTATTATTTCACTTGGATCTGCCGTCCGGATTTTCTTTTTAAGGGCTTCTTAGAATAAAACCTTTTTCTAAAAGTTTTAGTCCGAAAATAGGTTTCGAGTCTACCAGCCTATTTTCATACATCGTGGTGTCACGCCACCAAAAGCGTGGCCTGACGGTTTAAAAGAGGTTCCCATGTCTGGGATAGAACATCTTGTCCAAGGATTTCAAATCGCCTTAGATCCGGCCAATTTACTGATGTGTCTGATCGGAGTTATATTGGGCACCATGGTCGGGGTATTACCCGGGCTCGGCCCGATAGAGGCTATGGCTATTGTCTTACCGGTCAGTATCCGCTTTGGGCCTCTGTCGGGACTCATCTTACTGGCGGGGGTCTGATATGGCGCTCAGTATGGAGGATCCACTACCTCGATCCTGGTTAATATCCCCGGTGAGGCCTCATCGGTTATTACCTGTATCGACGGGTACCAGATGACCCGAAAGGGCCGGGCCGGAGCCGCTCTGGCCGTTTCGGCCACCGGGTCCTTTGTCGCCGGCACCTTTGGGATTATCGTCTTGCAGGCCTTTGCGCCCCCCTTGTCCAAAGCGGCTCTCTCTTTCGGCCCTCCGGAGTACCTGGCCATCATGCTGTTAGCCTTTGTGGCCCTTTTGACTCTCAGCGGAGACAGCCCGCTTAAAGGAGCTATGATGATCTCCTTGGGGGCCTTTCTGAGCACCATCGGTATTGATCGCATCGCCGGCGTACAACGGTTTACCATGGGAATCCCGAGTATGATGTATGGAATCAATTTTGTCCCTGTTGCCGTCGGCTTGTTCGGGGTGGCCGAAGTCATCCGATTGACCTTGGAACCCTATACCCCT
>JACQYK010000132.1 GCA_016208255.1 Deltaproteobacteria bacterium
TACGTGTGCCCTTTAGTGAAGTTCACAGGAAAGCCGGATGCGGGAAATCCGCACGTCCGGTTTGACGAGGGGGAGGGTCTCCCCTCCCTACTCTACTGGCAAAAACATTTTTAAAACAACTGAAGTGTTACAAAGTATCAAGTCTTTCAAAGGCCAAATGGTCAGACGGCGCCCTCTTTTTCTTTAAAACGGGAGAGGAGGATGCTCAGCACCAGCGCGGCCAGGGAAAGCCCCAAACAAATAATAAAAGTCGGCTGGTAGGCTCCCGTCCGATCGAAAATCGTCCCGGCTACCGGCGGTCCTGCAGCCCCTCCGATCATCGGGAAAAGCCCCACCGCGGCCATAATCGCTCCCAGAGAGGCTGTACCGAAGAGACCGGCGGGTACCGCCGTTTCCAAGGGGACGACGGAACCGTAACTTAAACCGAAAACTACCAGAAAGAGATAGAAAGTCCAGTGCCACGGTGAGAAAACCAGAAAACTGAAGGCGATCACTGAGAGCGCCAGCGCCCCCGAGAGCGCCGTCCTGGTTCCAACTTTGTCCGAGATGGCGCCGATAGTCAGCCGGGCCAGGATGCTGCTCCCGGCGATGATCGAGAGGGTGCTGGCGGCGATAATCGGAGGGATGCCGATATCTCGGGCATGGGCTACAATGTGCACATAAAGAATATTCAGTGAGGTAAAGAAACAAAAGGTGATCGGCCCCCAGAGCCAGAAGCGGCCTGTTTTCACGGCCTGGTTAAGAGAGAGTCCGGGATTATCCGACCAGTTTATATTCAGGGGACTGGACGGGCTGTAGCCGAAAGGCTTCAGTTTGATGCTTTCCGGGGTGCTCTTCAGGAGCTGGGCCAGAGGGATCATAACCAGGCCGCTGACGATACCGAGGATTAAAAAGGCGCGGCGCCAGTCCAGGGTTGAGATAAACCATTGGGTCAAAGGCGGCCAGGAGATGGCCCCCAGGGCAAAACCGGCGATGGTGATGCCGATAGCGGTGGTGCGCCGGGCCTCGAACCACCGGGCAATAGTCGACATCAGCGGCACATAGCCGCAGGCACTGCCGATGCCCATAATGAATCCCCATATCAGATAGAGGTGCCACAACCGGGTGATCCTGGTGGCCAGCAAAAAGCCGATCGTGTGCAGGGTACCGGCGATGGTCACGACCAGTCGTGGTCCGTAGCGGTCGCTTAGCTGGGCGATGAAAATGGACAAAAGGCCGCCGACGATTGAGGCTGCCGAGATGGCCAGGGAAATTGAACCGCGGCTCCAGTGGAACTCCTCGGAAAGCGGCAGGAGGAAAACTCCGAAGGTGTAAAACCTGGCCGCCATGACGGCGAATATCACCGCGGAAAGAATGACCATGACCCAAGCGTAATGAACATGGTTTTTCACGCTGTAATTGTCTTCTTTCCCTCCTCTCTTAAATTATCCTGAAGGTTTGAAAAATTTTTTTCATCAGGGACCCTAAGCCTCCGGAAAACAGGACTTGTCTTTCCCCATCGCAGGTTGAGCCTCAGGTGAACAATTTAAGCCATACCCCATGGTTAAAGTCAATCCTAAACCGTCATGTCCCGTCAGGGACGTGACACCACCATACGGTCGGCTTTGCCGACCTGAAAGAAGGCTTCCATCCGGAAGCCGGATTAAAATAGAACTCGTTGGGAGATGGACTCTATTTTCGAAAAAGAAACAGACCTTAGGTCTTTTTTTCCTCTTGATCCTGTCTTTTCCCTGCTTTATACTCTCCCTGTTTAGTTCCAAAATAGAGTTCGGCGTCGAACGAACTCTGCTTTCATGTCTCGGCTTCTGAAAGAAGCCTCTTTTTAGGTCGGGGGACCCGACCGTATCGTGGTGCCACGCCCCAAAAGGCAGGGGATGGCGGTTTAAAAGCAAAAACTTATCTAAAGACTAACCAAACCTATTGGAAATTATCTCCTCTTCAACTAATCCCATGGGTAATCCTTTAACCTTTCCCGACTCTAAAGCGCGATACTATCAGGGCCTCGGACTGGCCTTTGGCGCCGGCCTGCTGTGGAGCCTGGGCGGTATGCTGATCAAGTTGGTTGACTGGAATCCCCTGGCCATTGCCGGTATGCGGAGCGCCATCGCCTTCTTCGTCTTGTTGGCCGTTCCCCGCCGGCCAAAGCTCACCTGGTCAGGGGCCCAAGTGGGCGGTGCCCTGGCTTATGCGGCGACGGTGATTCTGTTTGTCGCCGCCAACAAGTTGACCACGGCCGCCAACGCCATCCTCCTTCAATACACGGCACCGATCTATACCGCCATCCTGGGCGCGCGGTTTCTTGGAGAGCGGGTCACCCGTGGGGATTGGGCTACCATCGTCATCGTCATTTCCGGGGTGATGATGTTTTTCGTGGATCGTTTGACCTTTGGCGGGCTGGCGGGCAACCTGCTGGCCCTCATCAGCGGACTGACCTTTGCGGTTTTAGCCGTTTTCCTGCGTAAGCAGAAAGACGAATCGGCCTTGGAATCCGTTTTGATGGGTAACCTGATCACTGCCCTGATCGGTTTACCCTTCATGTTTCAAGGCTCACCCGGGGGCCAGTCCTGGCTGGGCCTGGTCCTGTTGGGCGTTTTCCAGCTGGGCCTGTCCTATTTGCTCTATACGGAAGCGCTCAAGCGTATTTCGGCGCTGGAAGGAACCCTGATCACCTCCATAGAACCGATCCTGAATCCGGTGTGGGTGTTTCTGGCCCTGGGGGAAAAGCCGGGGCCGTGGGCGCTGATTGGCGGCGCGATGGTCCTGGTGGCCGTTACGGGCCGCTCCCTGCTGAAGACCTCTTCCCCGGTGTCAAAGCGATCAAACTGAAAATTGACCGTCGGTGGGCGGTTTGAAATATTAAGCAGGGATAACCGGGAAGCCGAGAAACTTAGTCAGTCGTCCGGAAATCTTGGATTTTCGGATGAGAACTGGTCAGGGAAGATCAGAGTCTGTTTTTAATCCCAAGAAGGATTAAAAGATTTTCCGGAAGGCGCCGGGACTGTTCCGCATTTCTTCCTTGACACCACGCACTTTCCTATTTTAAGCTTTTAGTATACCGGTAATTGATTTTGATCATCCAGTTTGCTGGGGCATCAAATAATCGATGAACGAAATAGATTATAAAAAGATTTTCCAACTATTGCTGGACGCCAGCAAACTGATAAATTCTTCTTTCGATTTAAATAAAGCCCTCAAAAATATTCTTAAAGCCGTCAGTCATTCAACGAATTGCGAAGCCGCTTCATTGCTGCTTATCAATCCAAATACCAAAAATCTTTATTTTAAAACCGCCTCAGGTAATGTGGCGGTTTTAAAAAACCTTTCTCTCAAGATGGGAGAAGGTATCGCCGGTTGGGTCGCCCAACACCGGAAAAGTCTTATTGTCAAGCCGGTTGGGTCGGCCAACACCGGAAAAGTCTTATTGTCAACGACGTAAAGGATGATCCGCGGCACAAACAGGATATCGAGCAAGTGACCGGTTTTGTGACCCATTCCATTATGGCCGCACCCGTTGAATATCAAGGGGAGATCCTGCGAACCCTTGAAGTTCTGAATCCGAAGGATAAATCCCAGTTTGATAATACCGATCTTGTTCTGGTGGAAGCCCTGGCCTCCCAAGTGGCTATAGCCATCCGATACTGTGATAGTTATTCAAAACTGAATGAGGAAAATGTCGAACTTAAAAAGGCCATCCATCTTGAAAATACGATCATAGGGCAGAGTAAAGCCATCCGGGAAGTGATCCAGTTGGCCGAAAAGGTCGCACCCTTTGAGGTCACGGTCCTTCTGACCGGGGAAAGCGGGACGGGCAAAGAACTGGTAGCCCGCTTGATTCATGAAAGCAGTCCCCGAAAAGAAAAACCGTTTATCGCGGTCAATTGCTCGGCCCTTCCTGAGAACTTGATAGAATCGGAGTTGTTCGGTCATGAGAAGGGAGCCTTTACCGGCGCGATAACCAACCGAAAAGGGAAATTTGAAATGGCCTCCGGAGGAACCCTCTTTCTGGATGAAATCGGCGACATGGGCTTCTCCGTTCAGGCCAAAATCCTCCGGGTTTTAGAAACCGGAATTATCGAGCGGGTCGGAAGCAATCAACTGATTAGAACCAATGTCCGGGTCATCGCGGCGACGAACAAAAATTTGCGGCTGTTGTTAGACGAAGAAAAATTCAGAGAAGACCTTTATTATCGTCTGAATGAAATTCATATCGAAATCCCCCCTTTGAAAGAAAGAAAATCGGACATACCCCTGCTGGCCAACCATTTTCTTAATTTATTTTCCAGCTTATTTCAGAAGAACATAAAGGGCCTGTCGGAGGAAGTGCTCGATCTTTTTATGAACCATGAGTGGCCGGGAAATATACGGGAGATGAAAAATGTTATTAAGGCCTCCGTTATCCTTTCGGATGATCCCACGATCTTACTCGGCAGCCTGCCTGATGAAATACGTAGAACCAAATCCCAAAAGGTTTTCCTGTCCAAAGAAATCGGAAGCCTGGAAGGGCTGGAAAAACAACATATAACAAAATTACTCATGGAAAATGACTGGAATAAAACCAAGACCGCCCAAATACTCAATATATCCCGTCCGACCCTGAACGCCAAGATTAAACAATATGGAATAATTATTGAAAAATAAATAACATCGGCTCTTAATACTCAACAAAAGCTATAAGACCCTTTTCCCGGCCTCCTTTTTCGATTTCCGCTTTTCTCCTTGCCCCGGTCTTTTTCTTGTCCTATACTCTGGTCATGAAAGAAAATTCCATAGCAAGTAACAAAAGGTGACCAATAGTCGCAGGCCGCTGAGGCGCGTGTTGCATACCTCCGATTTGCATTTGGAGTCGCTGGGAGAGAGGGGGTGTCAGGATTTCACTTCTTTGATCCTTGCCGCCGGGCAGACGAAAGCTGACCTGGTGGTCATTGCCGGCGATCTTTTTGACAGCCAGAGGGTTAAAGATGACCTGATCGATTTCATGGTTGAAGAGCTAAGGAACTTGCCGGCACAAGTCGTTATCCTGCCGGGAAATCATGACTGTCTAACCCCGGCATCGGCCTATGGTCGATCAACGATCTGGGAGGATTGTCCCAATGTTAGAATTTTCAGATCACCGGAAGGCGAAACAGTAAAGTTTCCGGACCTGAACATAACACTATGGGGAAAACCGGTGATGTCCTATAATGACGTGATTTCTCCTCTGGAGGGCATTCCCCGGCCTGAGGGCAATGGGTGTTGGAATATTGCAGTAGCCCATGGTTTTTATATCGGGAACGATCCGCCCTATGCTCCGAGCTATCAAATCACTCGGAGGGAGATTGTCGAGTCCGGCTGGGATTATATCGCTCTGGGCCATGTACCGGTTTTTAAGGTCATCTGCGATGAACCGGTGCTGGCCTGTTACAGCGGTTCGCCGCAAGGGAGCGGCGGATTTTTAATCGTCGAATTTGACGAAGAGACGGGAATAAAATGGCGCCGGCATCCGACGAGTTTCTGAGAGGATGCGGGAGCGGATCCCGTGCTATGGAGCGGACAGCTATCAGCTTATAGCAGTCAGTAGAAGTATTTTTAAAAGGTTTCCTGAAAGCTGTTCGCTAATCGCTGATAGCTCTCATCTAATTTTTTTCAAGAAAGGATCAGAGGAAATGGCCCTGAAAAGGTTTATCATCGAGGTTGGTATGGGTGTTGACCAGCATGGGCAGGATCACACCCGAGCCGCGGAAAGAGCGGTCCAGGATGCTATCCATCGCAGTTGCTTATGCGGCCTGACCGAGGTCGCCGGGCTTAAAAATCCCGCCGACATGGTAGTGGAGGTCCTGATCGGCTGTCCCAGACCGGAATCCGTGGACGGGGAGAAGGTGCTCAAAGTCCTTCCTTTCGGTCAGAAAAAGATCGAGGTCCGTCAGGGTGGTCTTCTGGGTAAGACCCTCTTCCAACCCGAACTGGGAGATAAGACAGACGAGATGATTGTGGCCAATGCCATTGTGACCGTATACGTGCCCTAACCCGGACAAGCACCGGAATTAGAAATTGCAAAATGAGGTAGGTTCAACAACCCCCATGGAAAAAACCGCGGACATCGTCATTATCGGCGGCGGAATCATCGGGACCAGCATCGCCTATCATCTGGCCCAAAAAAAGGCCAAGGGGGTGGTTCTTCTGGAAAAAGGGATGCTGGGTGAAGGGTCCACGGCTAAATGCGCCGGAGGCATACGGGCTCAATTCTCCACCGAGATCAACCTCCGCTTTTCCCTGGAGAGTCTCCAGACCTGGAACCATTTTCGGGAAATTATGGGGACTGAGCTTGATTTTAAAAAAGTCGGCTATCTGGTCCTGGCCTCCAGCGAAGAGGAGTGGGCCGTCTTTCAAAAAAGCTCGGACCTCCAGCACCAGTTCGGAATCCCCGTGGAACTCCTCTCCCCCCGGGAAATTCAATATCGCTGGCCCTATCTCCAGGGCGATGATCTCCAGGGCGGGACCTTTTGTGCCTGGGATGGATACGCCGGGCCTTACGAAGCCTTGAGCGGCTTTACCCGAGGGGCCCGCCGGGGCGGGGTAAAAATTTTTGAGCAGACCGAGGTCCTCCAAATTTTGCGGGATAGAGACCGGGTGACCGGTGTGCGAACCCCTCAAGGGGATATGGCTTCGCCCATAGTCGTCAATGCGGCCGGCCCTTTCGCCAGGGAGGTAGGTAAAAGGGCCGGGGTGGAGGTGCCGGTTCAACCTTTCCGCCGGCAGCTCTTCTTCACCCGGCCCTTCTCTCTTATTCCCGATCCCATTCCTTTGGTCATCGACTATCACCGGGGCTGGTATTTCCGAAGAGAGGGTGCGGGCCTGTTGATTTCCGGGCCCAAGGATGATTTCCCTTCCTTTAATCTGAATGTGGATTATGAAGCCATGGTGGAGGTGGCCCGGAATTCCATGCACCGGGTGCCCATTATGGAGAAGGTGGAGATTGACCGCGGCTGGGCCGGGTCGTATGAAATATCACCCGATAACCATGCCCTATTGGGAGAAGAACCGGGACTGAGGGGATTTTTCCAGGCCAACGGTTTCAGCGGCCATGGCTTCCAACACAGCCCGGCAGCGGGAAAAGCCCTGGCCGATCTGATCCTTGGTGAAAAACCCATTATCGATATCTCCTGTCTCTCCCCGGAGCGCTTCAAAAAAGGAGAAATGATACGGGAGCCTCTGACCGCCTTCAAAGACTAAACGGTCCCGTGTAAAAGGTCTTTCGATTCCTGCCTGAATGAAGAAGAATCGGTCCTGCTTTTCTCCTTGCCCCGGTCTTTTTCTTGTTTTATACTTTAGTTCGAAAATAATCCTGGATTAAACTCCAGGCTTGTTGATTCTCCGTCATGCCGGACTTGAGTCGTTCGGCTTCGCCGAACTTAAAGCAAAGACTCCCTTTTGGGAGTAGGCCAGGCATCCAGGAGCTTTGTGAATGGCCTGGATTCCCGCTTTCGCGGGAATGACGACCTAACTTACCGATCTCACAATATTTTCATGTTTCGTGGTGTCCCGCAGGGGCATGAGTGTTTAACACGAAAATAGGGTTCAAGGTTTCAAGGGTCTTAACTTCCAAGTCTTTCCCTCGAAACCTTGACTCTTGACTCCTTGGCCCCTTAGAAAAATTTTCATGCTTCGTGGTGCCACGCCACTACCGTGGCATGACAGTTTACTGTCAAAATAATTTTTTTCAAAGAGCCCGGGCCGGGCTGACGAGATAGAAAGGGGTAAAGAAAATGGCTGAGCCGAAGGTATGGGACGATGCGCAACCCTTTTACTTCCAGGGGGGCTCCACAGGAGTCCTGGTGATCCATGGCTTCACCGGCTGCACGCAAAGCATGCTGCCCTACGGAAAGGCACTGGCGGCCAGGGGCTATACAGTGCTGGGACCGCGTCTCCCGGGGCACGGCACCACGGTGGAAGATATGGCCCCAAGAAAGTACACCGAGTGGACCGCTGAGGCGGAGCGGGCCCTGCAGGAGCTGTCTAGAAAGTGTGAACGGGTCTTCGTCACCGGCCTCTCCATGGGGGGGACCATCACCCTCAACCTGGCCGCCCGCTTTGGTGATAAGATCGCGGGCATTATTCCCATCAATGCCCTGGTCCTTACCGACCCCTTGCTGCGGCTGACCCCCTTGCTCAAGTGCCTGGTTAAGACCCGGCCGGGAGTAGGGAGCGACATCAAGAAGCCGGGGGCCAGGGAATCATGTTACGACCTGGTGGCCGTCCCAGCCGCCCATGAGCTGACCAGGCTGTTAAAGGTGACCAGGGAAGGCCTGCCGCGCCTCAGCCTGCCGGCCCTGATCATCGCTTCGCGTCAGGACCACGTGGTCAAGGAGCCGGCCAACGCCGAATACATCATGGCCAGCCTCGGCTCCCAGGACAAGAAGCTGCTGTGGCTGGAGAACTCCTATCACGTGGCCACCCTGGACAACGATGCGGAACTCATCTTTGAGCAAGCCGCGGAATTCATTGAAAGTAAAAGTAAAAAGTAAAAAGGCAAAAGGCAAAAGTCGGTAAAAAAGGAAGAGGGAAAATAAAATTGGAACAAGAGAAGAAACCACGAGATATAAAAGAAAGGACATTTACCTTTGCATTAAAAATCATCAGACTTGTTCAAGAATTGGATAATCGATCTGGCGTATGTAAAGTTATTGGCCGCCAGGTGCTAAGATCCGGAACATCTACGGGAGCGAATGTTGAAGAGGCTCAGGCCGGTCAAAGTAGAGCAGACTTTAATAGCAAATATGCCATCGCTCTTAAGGAGGTAAGAGAAACTATCTACTGGCTTCGGCTACTGAAAGAATCCGGTCTGACATTTAATAAGGACTCCGATGCTCTCATTCAGGAAGCCGGAGAGATCTCTCGAGTAATTGGCGCAATCATTGTCAAAAGTAAAAAGAGTCAAAATGGATAGAATAAATTTTACCTACAAATCTTTTAAGGAGATAGACCAGAAAGTTAACGATTACTGGTTAAATGTGCATAAACAAAGGCAGAGTTATTTCTGACCCCGTTAACTCTTATTTTCTTTTTTTGTTTATTATCATACATCATCTTGTC
>JACQYK010000224.1 GCA_016208255.1 Deltaproteobacteria bacterium
TAAATAGGTTTTTTCTAATAACCGACCGCTAATCGCTGACTACATAATCTAATAAAACTCCCTTCAAGAACCCAAAGAGGGGCCATTATTCTTTTTGGCCAGATTTTCTTTTTTCCCCTTAAGGATAGCCAAACCCATCTCAAAGGTATTCTTAAAAGGTTCCTGACGGTCTTTTCTCAGATGCAGGGTAATGGCCTCACTGGGACAAACACCGGCACATAACCCGCAGCCCAGACATTTATCCCGATTGACCACAGCGCTGTCTTCAATCACGATAGCTTGAACCGGACATCGGGTGCTGCATTCTTCACAGGCCAGACAGCTCTCCCTATCAATCACCGCTTCGTATAGGGCATTCATATATTTTTCTTTTTGATGCCCCTTGGTGACCATTCCCTTCATGGAGGCGCAACAGCAGGGACAGCAGTTGCAGATATTGGCCAGATGCCGGGTATTGGCCCCGGCGTGGACCAGTCCGGCTTGATCGGTTTCTTCCAAAATTTTAATGGCTTCCTCGGCCGTAATTTCCCGGCCCATCCCATTTTCAATATAATATTCGGCGGCGGTGCCGAAGCTTAAGCAGGTTTCCCGGGGATAGTCACAGCCGTGATCCAGGAGGCGGGTTTCTTTTCGGCAAACACATTCGGCCACGGCAATCTTTCTGGCCGCCCGAACTTCCTCCTTCAGCTTTTCAAAGGGAAAAAGGACCAGGTCGGCATCCACTCTCTGGGTTACCGGGATGACTTTAAAGCCCGGTATGTTGCTGGCCCCCATTTCGGTCTGATAGGCCTCCTCATAATACTGGCGGCAGAGTTCGGCCAATTCACGATCCATTTTATCCACCGAATATTCATAGAGGCCGATCATAAACGGGGCGGTGTTATATAAAGTTTTTCCCTGACGATGAACCCTGAAAATAAGTCCTTTTCTGGACATGGATTCCAGTTTCTCCTCCAGCCCTGGGAGGCTTACCCCACACCTCTCGGATATCTGCCGAGCCTCTTCCGGAACCGGGATTAACAGCGCGGCCAATTCCGCCTCGGCTTCGGTAAACAGTTTTTTCAGAATTTTCAGTTCCACACCGGATTCGGTCCTCGGATAGCCCAGGGGGAGCTGGTCGAGAAATTCTCGCAATTTTTCATAGGGGTCTTGAGATGGCATGTTTATCTCCATTTTGTCAAAAGGTATTTAAGCGAAAACCCGTTCACCGTTCGTAGTTCGGCGTTCGGCGAAAATCATTTTTAATATTTGATGGAATCCGCAAAAGCGGGCATGAAGGCTAAGTACGATAATTGAGTGCGCCAAAGGATGAGCGTATCGGGGTCACCCATTTCCTGAAAAGTCGTCTTCTCCTACATAGCGCTGCAATCGGTCAAGCCTTTCCCGAACGATCGAATAGGGATCCCTTTCTCCCCTTTCAATCTGCTCCACCGCTTTTTCAAGATTTCCATCTTTTTTCCAATGGTCCAGGATCAAACCCAATAACTGTTTTTCTAACAGGCCGACAAGCTCATTTCTGATCCGCACGGTCTGCCAAACCTTCCGATGATCTGAAGAAGTCAAAAGATCCAGGAAAGTGTCCACCAGGGCCACCAGGCCTTCACCCTGATTGGCCACGGTTTTAAGAATCGGAGGCCGGGGGGCCTCCTGATTGGAATCCAGATCCAACATGGCCTGAATATCCAGAAAGACCTCTGCGGCACCTTCCCGATCGGCCTTGTTGACCACAAAGATATCGGCGATCTCCATAATCCCGGCCTGAAGGGCCTGAACGCCGTCCCCCTGACCCGGAACACAGACGACCAACACCAGATCGGCGGCCCGGACTACCTCCACCTCATCCTGTCCTACCCCCACCGTTTCAATGAGCACAAAATCTTTTCCGGAGGCATCCAAAATTTTAGCCACATCCCGTGCCGATTGATTGAGGCCGCCCAAAGCGCCTCTGGTGGCCATGGAACGAATGAAGACTTCGTCCAGATTCCACAGATCCTTCATCCGGACCCGGTCCCCCAGAAGGGATCCGCCGGAGAAAGGACTGGAAGGATCCACGGCGATGATCCCCACCTTGAAACCTCTTAAAACCAACTCTCGGGCGATTCCATTGGTCAGGGTGCTTTTTCCGGCCCCCGGGGAACCGGTTATACCGATGATCCGGGCCTTACCGGCCAGAGGATAAATCTTCCGCATGGCTTCCATCCAGCCGGGGTCCCGATTTTCTACGCGGCTTACCAAACGGGACAGGGCACGGACAGATCCTTTTTGCATTTTTTCAAATAGATCCAACCAATCGTTGTTCATATCTTAAGGCCTGCTTTCCCTATGATGTACTCCATGATGTACTCCTCTCAAAAGTAAACCCCGGAACTCAGATGTTGTTTTGAGATAACTTCACCTGATTGGCAATACGTTCCTTCAACACGTTCATCAGCCCGCCCTTTTCGATGATTTGCAGCATCTCCGGTGTGTAGTGTTCTCCCTGGAGCTCTCTGGCCTGGGTAAGATTACGGATCTTTGCCGTCCTGAGATCCAGTTCCAGTTCGTCGCCTTCTTCAAAGGCCTCTTGAATCCCCTGGCAGGCGATATTCGGAAAGGCAATGGCGATAGAATTCCGAAAGTATATGCGTCCGAATGACTCGGCAATAACAGCCGCCAGACCCAATTCCTTTAAGTTAGCCGGGGCATTTTCCCGGCTCGACCCGCATCCCCAGTTACGACCGGCCACGATGATATCCCCTGGTCTTACCTGTTCCGAAAATCCTGGTCGGTGGTGGAGGATAACCTTTTTCCTCTCCTCCCAGGACTGACCGATGGAATTCCAGGGAGCCATGACATCCGTATCCACATTATGCCCGAATTTCCAAACCTTGCCTTCTATGATCCAATTCATAGGAACCTTTCTGCCAGTGCTTTATGCTATCAAGCCCTCATGCCCCCCGTGGAGCGGGAACCGGCAAAAGAACATGAAAAAAGGTTTTCTCCGAACTCCAAACTCCGTACACCGAACTCTGGACTCCGAACTTACTTTCGCCATGCCCTACCGGCTTCCCAATATTGATAACCTCGTAAAAAGTCAAAAAACGACTTTTCGCGAGGCGGGAAATCCCACCTTGGCGGGACTCTCCCGCCACTTGAAGTGAATTCAAGTGGTTCCATCCCGCCAAAGGCGGGACCTGGACTTAACCCCGCCTTTGGCGGGGCCTGTTGATGGATTTCTTACGAGTCCATCAATGTTGTTTCAGTCCAATATTTACGAGGATCGGTGATACGGCCTTCAATGGCCGAAGCCGCCACCGTGGCCGGAGAGGCAAGATACACCTCCGACTCCGGGGAGCCCATCCTTCCCCGGAAATTGCGGTTCGTGGAAGAGAGGCAGACTTCTCCGGGACCGATCAGCCCCATATGGCCTCCCGGGCATGGTCCGCAGCCTGTGGGAGTAATATGCGCTCCGGCTTCAAGAAGAGTCTGGACATAACCGGCCTTATTGGCCTCAATCAGCACTTTGCGGGAAGCCGGGGTTATCAGAAGTCTAACCTTGGAATTTACCTGACGACCCTTTAAAATTTTGGCCGCAACTTCCAGATCCTCCAACCGGCCGTTGGTGCAGGAGCCGAGAAAAGCCTGATGGATGATGGTCTTCTCAATCTGAGAAACCGGTTTAGCGTTTCCGGGATTGTGGGGGGCGGATACCTGAGGTTCCAGTCCGCTGATGTCCAGAATAAAGCTCTCTTCGTAGGCGGCATCGGGATCAGACCCAAAAGCCGAGACTGATTGGCGGGCGCGACCTTTCAGATAGTCGAGGGTCTTTTGATCAGCCTCAAAAAAAGCAAACTTGGCCCCAATCTCAACCCCCATATTGGACAGAGTCATCCGGCTGGCGATGCTCATCCGGCTCGAAACAGGACCGCTGAATTCGATGGCCTTGTATTGGGCTATCTCGGTTCCGTATCGGCCGGCGATCTGCAGCATCAGGTCTTTGGACATCAAGGCCGGCCCGGGCGACCCGGTCAGCTCAAAGCGGATGGTAGGGGGAACCTGCATCCATAATTCACCCGTGGCCAGCACGTAATTCATTTCAGTTACCCCAATCCCGGCACTGGCCGCTCCCAAGGCACCGTAGGTGGTGGTGTGAGAGTCCGTACCCAAAATCAACTGGCCGGGAAGGACGAATCCCTCTTCACACATGACCTGGTGACAGATCCCGGCAAAACCCAGGTAATGGCGAACATTAAATTCTTCGACCATTTGCCGGATAATGATCTGCCCCTGGGCCATTCTTTCGGTGGGGGCCGGAAAATAGTGATCGACGATAACGACCACACGGTCCGGATCAAAGAGCTTCTTGACTCCCATTCCCTTGAGGGTCAACCCATTCACGGCAAAGGCATCGTGGCACATCATCCGGTCAATCACTGCCGTTACATATTGGCCTGCTTGAACCTTATCCTGCCCGGAAGCTCTGGCCAGGACTTTCTCGGCCATAGTCATGCCCATGGGCTCCTCCTTTTCAAGAATTCATTTATCATAGATCCCCAGGATTACGGTTGAAAGCCGACGGTCTCCTGGTATTTACGTTGGACTTCGTCAGTCGGCAGAAACATTTCTTCATATTTTCTGATTTCAGGAAATCCGATAAACTGGTGAAAATTGCGAATCGGATGGTCCCTCAGCCCCCGGCCGAATTCCAGTAAAAACTCCGTGCCACCGGATCTAAGTCCGTGCATGAAGTCCCACATGGCCTTGGCCGCGGAGACAAAGGCTCCTCCGGCAATCTCGACGATGGCTACCCCCAGGTCTTTGAGATCGGACATAGACAGCAGCGGAGAAACACCGGTCATATTATATAATAAAGGTGCTTGGATTTCTTTAAGGCTGCGCTCCAAATCTCCCAGACTGGTCAGTCCGTCCGGGAAAATCACATCGGCCCCGGCATCGATGTAGGCCTTACTCCGCCGGATCACCTCTTCCATACTGCCTCCCAAAGCTCCCCGGGCATCGGTCCGGGCGATCAGGACAAAATCCGGGTCCAGTTGTCGGCGCACCTGATCGGCTGCTCTGTATTTCCCGACAGCCTCCTCCAGGGAAATCAATTGCTTCCCGGCCACATGGCCGCAGCGTTTCGGGGCCACCTGGTCCTCGAGATGGATGCCGGCCACACCGGCCTTGATAAATTCCTCAGTGGTCCGCATGGTGTTAATGGCGTTTCCGAAGCCGGTATCGGCGTCACTGAAAACCGGAATGGTGACCGCGCTTACTATGTTATGGGCTACTCCTACAAGCTCCGACATGGTCGTCAATCCCACATCGGGTTTGCCCAGAAGCGCGGCCGAGACGCCATAGCCGCTGATGGCCATCAATTTGAAGCCGGCTTGTTCGATGATCTTGGCTGACAGGGCGTCATAGGCTGCGGGAGCAACGAGCAGTTCTTTAGCGGTTAACAGTTCTCTGAACCTTCGACTTGGCTTCATCAATACCCCCCGGGCAAAAAGATTCATTAGCCTTTTGCAAAAGATTTATCTTTATATTATTTTTTCTTCCCGCAGTCGGGCGAGTGTTTCCTCCGAGTAGCCCAATAGCCGGGATAGAGTTTCTTCGGTATGCTCCCCCACATAGGGAGGAAATAAAAATTTGGTTTTCAATTCCGGGGGCGTTCCCGACATTTTAATAGGGTTTCCGGTTTGCCTGACCTGAGCGCCGGAAGGATGATCGATAGTCACCGCCATATCCGTGGCGGCCACCTGGGGATCGGCCAGTGCCTTATCCAGGGTATTTACCGGGCCGCAAGGCACATCAGCCTCGATGAGCAACCGCATCCACTCCTCCGTTGTCTTAGTAAGAAAAACCTCTTGAATGATCGAGACCCGCTCCTTTTTATTTTCAATGGTGGCCGGCCCGGTAAACAGTGTATCTTTAAGCAGGTCTTCCCGCCCCAGGGCTTTGAATAAGAGAGGATATTTGTCACCTACGGCGGCGATGGACACATAGCCGTCCCGGGTCTCGAAGGCCTGGTAGACAGGAAGAATCCGATGTCCGGAGCCCACCGGCCCCGGAATCTCTCCGGAAACGTAATAGATACTGGCTTCATAGGCGATTTGGGCGATGGTCGCCTCAAAAAGGGAAGTCTCGACCTTTTGCCCCACCCCGGTGCGCTCCCGGGCATAGAGGGCCGCCAGTATCCCATGAGCGGCAAACATACCGGCTCCCTGATCGCTCAAGGCAACACCGCACCTCACCGGAGGTCGGTCAGGCTCGCCCGTTATGCTCATGACACCGGTCAGGGCCTGGATGACCACATCGTAAGCCGGGCGGTCCCGATAAGGACCGCTTGAACCGAAGCCGCTGATGGAGCAGGAGATGATCCGGGGGTTGATCTTTTTGAGGGTCTCATAATCCATTTTGAGTCTTTCCAGGACCCCGGGCCTGAAATTGTCGAAAACGACGTCGGATATCTTCACCAGGTCATAAAAAATCTCCCGGCCCTTTTCCGTTCGCGTGTCCAGGGTGATGCTCTTCTTGCTGCGGTTGATACTCATATTGTAGGCGTCCTGCCCCTTAAAGGCCGTACCTCCGGAATTCATCCTATTGGAGCCTACGGCTTCAATTTTAATAATCTCGGCCCCCAAATCTCCTAAAATCATTGCCCCATATGGGCCAGCTAAAGCTCTTGTGAGATCAATAATCCTTACTCCGGCCAGCGCCTTTTCCATGCTTGCTTTTCCTTTCTGTCACTTTGTATTTAATACGAAAATAGAATTCAGCGTCCATCGAACTCTGTTTTCATGATTCGTAGTGCCACGCCCCTGGCGTGGCATGACGGTTTAACACAAAAATAACCCCGGATTAAGCTCCTGGCTTGTTTGTTCTCCGTCATGCCGGACTTGATCCGGCATCCAAAGGGTTAGGTGCTTTCTTTAACCTGGATTCCGGGTCAAGCCCAGACCTTATGATTGAAAAAGGAAGGCAAGTCTCGAGTTTTTCGGATATAATCTTTGTTGAGAGCAAAAACAAACCGAAAGGAGACTTGCCATGGAACA
>JACQYK010000096.1:0-5690 GCA_016208255.1 Deltaproteobacteria bacterium
TGTCCACCCTGAACTTGGAAGCTTCTTTACCGGGCAAATTATTTAACTAAATCCAGAGCAGGCCTTCACCTGCGCTCGAAATGGGCCGGTCGGCTATGCCGACCCAAAAGGAGGCTTCCGTCCGGAAGCCGGGGGTGTATGCCCTGCCTCGAATCAAACTTTGCTGGACTGGCCGGGATTGGGCGATAAATCACCCTTTGGACAATCCCCAAGAAAAAACCCCCTCGGTCCTTTTATGTTGCTATTATATTGAAACCCTTAATAAAGGCCTTTCGCTTTTCACAGGACTGGATTGATCCGGGCGGTTTCCGGTCTCCTTTCTTTCTCGGGAACGATTACTATTTTGATTTTTGAAAAAAGAGTTTAAAATAGGATTCAAGGATATGCAAGCAGTAATATTCATCCGGCTCGGCCAGGATAAAAATTCGGCAGAGGAGGAGGATTTTATGGCGGAGAAGATCGTTCAGTCGAAAGACCGTTTTTCCCTGCTGGCCATTTGGGGATTCCTTCTGGCCGTTGCCGCCGGTCTGGCGGCAGTGACCGCGGGGGTGGGGAGTTATTGGGGCTGGTGGACTTTTCGAACGGGATTTGTCATCCTGAGATGGGCTGCCTATGGGGGGATCCTGGCCCTTGTCATCTCTCTCGCCGGCTGTCTTTTGACCCGTCCGGGCGTTGCCCGAAGCGGTTTTATCTGGTCCGTCTTCGGGTTGCTGATAGCCCTTTTGACCGTTATCATCCCCTGGTCCCACTGGCGATTGGCCCAAAGTGTCCCACCGATCCATGATATTACTACCGACACGGAAAACCCGCCCGGATTCGTTGTCCTCCTGCCGCTGCGGAAGGACGCGCCCAATACAGCCGATTACGGAGGACGGGAGGTGGCCGCCAAACAACGGACCGCCTATCCCGAGCTTGTCCCTCTGGTTCTTCCCCTTCCACCGGACCAGGTCTTTATCCGGGCTTTAAAACAGGCCCGGTCTCTGGGCTGGGAAATCGTCGCTGCCGATCCGACGGGGGGGCGGATCGAGGCCACGGATACGACCTTCTGGTTTCGCTTCAAAGACGATATCGTCATACGGATCAAACTGGCCGATGGCGGCAGCCGGCTGGACATCCGTTCTGTCTCCCGGGTGGGGAAGGGTGATTTAGGGACCAACGCCCGGCGGATCCGGAAATTCATCAGGGCCCTGAAAAAAGAAATATAATAAGAAAATAGGTTTCAGTCCCCCCTGCTCAGGGGATTGTAAAAATGGCCTCCAGCTTGGCCATCCTTCCCTGTTTCCGAGACACAGGAGGGGGGCTTTCCGGCCGTCAATCCTCCGGATTTATTTTTTCGCTTCTTGGCTAACCCTCTTTTTCTCCTTGACTTTCAATGGATTCTCCATTTATATTTTTAAATTGAACAGAAGATTCCATCCCATCAAAGAAGTATTCCGGTCTGAGTCGCCTTGGCCGGTCCTTGATACAAGAACCCAATCATATAGCGACAGGGATGTCGGGGAACAAAGTGTTTTCAATTTGTCGCCCTTGATAGTTGTTTTAAACCGTGATGCCCCGCCAGGGGCCTGAACCCCCAAAGCAGGAAAATGGGATGGACGACGATTGAATCCAAATTCCTATTTTCGTATTAAACCGCCATGCCCCGCCTTTTGGGGCGTGGCACCACGAACCATGAAAATAGGCTGGGTCAACGAGACGCCTCGAAACCTATTTTCGAACTAAACCCTTATGCCCCATGGGGCACCACGAATCATGAAAATGGGTTTTTCCGAACCTTGAACCTTGAACCCTGAACCTTGAACCGTTTTTTCGTACTAACCGTTGAAAACAGGGAAAACACCTGCGGGAATCCGGAGGGAGGAAGCGGAATGAATCTGGTTGAACTGGCCGATCAGCATTATCGAAAATTCGGCGAGCAGGTATCCGTAATTTTTGAAGGTCAAGAATACACAAACCTTCAATTGCTTCGTTTTGCCGATCAACTGGCCAACGGACTTAAACAACTCGGATTGGAGATGGGGGACAGGGTGATGGTAATGCTCATGAACAGTCCCGAAGTCCTGATCAGCTATCAGGGGATACTCCGGGCCGGAGGCATTATCGTACCGGTCATCTCCTTTCTGGGCGACCGGGAGATCATGCATATTTTGAGAAACTCCGAGGCCAAGGTCCTGATCACCAACCGGAATTTGTTGGGTAAAATCGAAAAAGGCCGGGCTACCCTCGAAAACCTGAGAGATATTCTTATCGTTGAAGATGAGGAGGTTCCGGAAACGATCAGATTCTGGGACCTGGTTAAAAAAAGTTCCGCTGAGCCCGTCGATACCGATCGGAGCCCGTTGTTACCGATATCGACGAATATGACCTGGCTGTGATCCTATACACCGCCGGAACGACCGGGGAACCCAAAGGGGTGATGCTGACCCACAGAAATCTTTATTCCAACGTAATTAATTCTTCCTCCATTTCCGATGTCCAGCCCGAAGATGTCATGCTGCATGTGCTGCCCTTGTCCCATTCTTACGGGTTGACGGTGATGAATAGTTGCTATATGTTCCAGCAAAAAAATATCCTGATGCGCTGGTTTGACACGGAAGAGGCTTTTCGACTTATCGAAAAATATAAAGTGACCGGATTTTCCGGTTCGCCGGCCATGTTTGCCATGATGCTGAACAGCCCGCTGGCGAATAATTATGATTTATCCTCCCTCCGGCGTTGCGGGTCCGGATCGGCGCCGCTCCCGCTGGATATCCTGATAGGTTTCCAGGAAAGATTCGGCTGTCCGATCCGGGAGGGCTATGGGCTTTCCGAAGCGGCTCCCATCGTTACCAGGCACCGGCCGGATATGCCGCAGAAACCCGGCTCTATCGGAATACCCATACCTGGGGTGGAGGTCCGCATTGTAGATGAAGAAGATAATGATCTACCCCTCGGGGGGATTGGAGAGCTGATCGTCAGAGGACCGAATGTCTCTCCTGGATACTATAAAATGCCTGAAGAGACTGGCCAGATCTTTCGAAACGGCTGGCTTTACACCGGGGATATGGCCAGAATGGACGAGGACGGCTATTTGTTCATTGTGGACCGCAAGAAGGACCTCATCATCCGGGGCGGTTTTAATATTTATCCCTGGGATGTCGAAGCGGTGTTCTATGAGCATCCGGCGGTAGAGGATGTGGCGGTCATCGGGGTACCGGATCCGATCATGGGGGAAGAAATAAAGGCCTATGTCGTCCTGAAGCCCGGGCATTACATCACCGGTCAGGAGTTGATTGCCTATTGTCGGGTAAGTCTGGGAAGATTCAAGTGTCCCAGGTACATTGAATTTATCGGCCAGATACCCCGCAATCCAGTCGGTAAGGTCCTACGACAGGAGCTTCGGCAACGCCATTCCAATCATTAGCTGGACTTCCGGGCGCCTCCGGGTTTTGTTTCCCTGCACGTTGGTTTTCATTTCCATATGATCTCTTCAGACCCAGACCGGATCCCTTTCTATTGGCCTCAGCTTGAGGATTAAGGGGTTTTCATCCTCGACGACCTGAGACCAAAGCAATTGCCGCTTTCCTTGAACGAATCCTGCCGAAGGCCGGAAAGGCGCGAAGTGATCCATAAACTGTGCGAAAAATCAGAACCGAATTACGATGAGCGAAAAATTTTCGGAGAGAAAATAGTAATAATCTAAAAACCCCCAGAGAAAAAGGAGAAATTTAAATTCCCATGTGCGCCGAACCGAATAAAGTTATTTATTCCATGATCAGGGTCAGCAAATATTTTGACAAGAAACCGATATTGAAAGACATCTCCCTCTCTTATTTTTACGGGGCTAAAATCGGGGTCCTGGGTTTGAACGGATCGGGTAAAAGTTCCCTTCTTCGAATCCTGGCCGGAGTGGACCCGGACTTCAACGGCCAGACCATCCTTTCCCCCGGGCATACCGTGGGTTTATTGGAACAGGAACCGGTCCTGGATAAGGGCAAAACGGTGAAAGAAATAGTGGAACAGGGGATTCAGGCCACGGTAGATTTATTGAAGGAGTTTAACCGGATCAATGAACAATTTGCCGAGCCGATGTCGGATGAGGCCATGGACAAGCTCCTCGCACGCCAAGCCGCGGTGCAGGAAAAACTGGAGGCCCAAGATGCCTGGGAGCTGGACTCCAGACTGGATATGGCCATGGACGCCCTGCGCTGTCCTCCCGGAGAAACGCCGGTCAATATCTTGTCCGGAGGAGAAAGGCGGCGGGTGGCTCTTTGCCGGCTCTTGCTCCAAAAGCCGGATATTCTCCTGCTTGATGAACCCACCAATCATCTTGATGCCGAATCCGTAGCCTGGTTGGAAAGCCACCTGCAGCGTTATGCCGGGACCGTTATCGCCGTTACCCATGACCGTTATTTTTTAGACAATGCAGCCGGGTGGATCCTGGAATTGGATCGAGGGGAGGGAATCCCCTGGAAAGGCAACTACTCTTCCTGGTTGGAACAGAAACAAAACCGGTTGCGTCTGGAAGAAAAGAGTGAAAGCAAACGCCAAAGGACCCTGCAGCACGAATTGGAATGGATTCGCCTGTCTCCCAAGGGGCGGCATGCCAAAGCCAGGGCCCGGATCAACTCTTATGAGGCCTTAATCAGTCAAGAGAGCGAAAAGAAAGACAAAGATTTAGAAATCTTTATTCCCCCGGGCCCGCGACTGGGGTCCCTGGTCATTGAGGCGGATAACTTAAGCAAAGCCTACGGGGACAAACTGCTCCTGGAAAAAGCATCTTTTACCATACCTCCGGGCGCCATCGTCGGGGTCATCGGGCCCAACGGAGCCGGCAAAACCACGCTCTTTCGCTTGATCACCGGCCAGGAAAAGCCGGATTCGGGTACGCTCAAAATCGGAGAGACGGTCAAGATGGCTTACGTGGATCAGAGCCGGGATGTGCTCGACCCGGAAAAATCCATTTGGGAGATGATTTCAGACGGACAGGAAACCCTTACTCTGGGTACCCGGGAAATCAATTCGCGGGCCTATGTTTCCCGATTCAACTTCTCCGGGAGCGACCAGCAAAAAAAGGTGGGGCTTCTTTCCGGCGGGGAACGCAACCGGGTTCATCTGGCCCGGATTCTAAAGGAAGGGGCCAATGTTCTTTTGCTGGATGAACCTACCAATGATCTGGATGTCAATACCATGAGAGCTCTGGAAGAAGCCCTGGAGAATTTCGGGGGCTGCGCCTTGGTGATCAGCCATGACCGCTGGTTTCTGGATAGAACCGTGACCCATATTTTGGCCTTTGAAGGGGAGAGTCAGTGTCTTTTTTTTGACGGCAACTACTCGGAGTACGAAACGGACCGGAAAGAACGTCTGGGATCTGCAGCCGACCAACCCCATCGCCTTAAATACCGTCATTTGACCCGCGGGTGAGTAACGATCTTTTAAAGTAATTTGGAAAAGATGCCGATAGGATAATAGGTCGTCCTTCAAACAAAAAAATGATCAAAGCCGGTCTCATCATTCCAGTTGAAACCGGAATCAAACCCAATGGAACCGGATCCCGGTTTTTAACGGGGCTATTTCTAGTCCCCGGCCTCATGAACGATCAGTCTGGATAAAAAATGAGAGCTTCCGAGGTAAAAGATTTTATTAAGAATATCGAAGCCCTGCCTACCATCCCGGAGATGGCGGTCAAGATCCATTCCATCGTTCAAAAA
>JACQYK010000096.1:5695-27724 GCA_016208255.1 Deltaproteobacteria bacterium
AAAAAAGGGCTGCTCCGTGGATGATCTCATCCGTTTAATTGCCCATGATCAGGCCTTGGCCGAGCGAGTTTTACGGGCGGCCAATTCGGTTTTTTTCGGGCATTCCGGTCAGGTTCGGGATATCTGCCAGGCCATTTTGTTCTTGGGTTTTGAAAGGATAAAATCACTGGCCATCGGCATGAATGTAATAACCCTATTTCCGCATAACAATGTGTTTAATATGAAATACTTGTGGATTCACAGTTATGAAGTGGCCTTGATTGCTTCGGTGATTTCAGATTTCGTGTCCGTGACCTCCCCCCCGGACTGTTTTCTGTCGGGTCTGCTCCATGATATCGGCCGGATTATATTTTATAAGCTGGATCATAATAAATTTTTTAAAATTCCCACCACCGATGATCTGCTGGAAAAGGAGTGTGAGCTCTTCGGTTGTACCCACGCCGAGGCGGGGGCCTGGTTCGCCGAGGCGGCCGATATGCCCTTGGAGATCATTCAAACCATCAAGGATCATCACCACCCGGCCCAGGCTAAAGAATTACGGGATTCCATTTCAATTGTTGCCCTGGCGGAAGCCATGTCCAGGATGTATAATCCGCGAATCGAAGACGACGGTTTATGGTCCATGGAGCATAATGTCCTCATTTTGGAGCTTGGAATAGAAAATAAGGAATTGACCGCCATAGCCAAAGAACTTTTCGCGGCCAGAATAGAGGCCGAAAGTTTTTTCGCCTCCTGATTTTTCCTTCCTCTTTACAATGCCCCTTACAATACGATCGCGGTCCATTCAGGCTTTTGGACGATCGGCAAATCGGTTACCGGGCAATGATCGGCCTCTTTAGCCTTGGCCAGGTCCGCTGTCCTTTCATTAACCCTTACTTCCAATTGGTCGTGAGCCTTTTTTGCGCATCATGGAGGGCTTTTCCCCGGTCTTCAATCTTTTCGACCATTTCGTTGAACCGTCGGTAAGAAATCCTATTTCATCCTCTCCCTGCTTGGCCGCCTGGATGGAATAATTTTGATTTTCTATTTCGACAGGGAGGTTGATATAAGAGAAATAGGAAATTGCTAAGGTTCTGGATTGAAAGTTCGGCCTTTGGATTTCAGGCCTCCCGATCGAGGGATAGGGGATGGGAGCTTCAAATAGTGAAAGATCTAGGAGCTTTTTCTTGCTTTTTCCTGAATATATTTGACGATATCGGAGGTATAAGTGCCCGGACCGAATATTTCACTGATGCCGGCGGTTTTCAGGGCCGGGATGTCTTCTTCCGGAATAATACCGCCACCGACCACCAGAACATCTTCCAAGTCTTTTTCTTTGATCAGTTCCATGACCCGGGGGAAGAGATAATCGTGAGCCCCGGAAAGAACACTCAGGGCGATGACATCCACGTCTTCCTGGACAGCCGTGGTTACAATCTGCTCCGGCGTCTGGCGTAAGCCCGTATAGATGACCTCCATACCGGCATCCCGCAAGGCGTGGCAGATGATCTTGATCCCCCGATCATGGCCGTCCAATCCCGGCTTGGCAGCCAGGACGCGTATTTTTCTTTCAGCGCTCATTTGATAACCCCTCCAATTTAAAAAATGTAGACAGGATTTACAGGATAGACAGGATAATTACTCCCTTCCGGATAAGAGGGAAAAAAATTCTTCGCCACTGCGGAATTGGTTTTTTCAGCTTTTCTGCTGGAAGGGCTGAAAAAAAAATCCTAATAATCCTGTTGATCCTGTCGCATTCCTATTGCTTCATGTCAGCTATAATGTTGAAACTGCCGTGTATTCGCCGAAAACCGACCGCAGGGTATCGCAGATCTCCCCTAAGGTCGCATAGGCCCTGACCGCTTCGAGAATAGGGGGCATCAAATTATCCGGCCCCTGGGCGGCTTTTTTAAGCCCGGCCAGACAGGAAAGAACCCCGGCCTTGTCCCGGGACTGCTTAAGTTGAATAATTTTATTGATCTGCCGGTTTTGCACCACCGGATCAACCCGGAGCAATCCTGAAGGAGGCGGTTCCTTGGTCTGGAATTTATTGATCCCGACTACCACCCGGTCGCCTGTTTCCACCGCTTTCTGATAGCGAAAGGCACTTTCCTGGATTTCCATTTGGATAAATCCTTTTTCAATGGCCGCCGCCGCTCCGCCCAACTCATCGATTTTTCGGAGATAGTCCATGGCCTTTTCTTCAATGGTATTGGTCAGGTTTTCGATATAAAAAGAACCGGCCAGAGGATCGATGGTTTCGGTGACGCCGGTCTCATAAGCGATCAATTGCTGGGTTCGCAAAGCGACCTGGACCGCTTCTTCGGAAGGCAGGGCCAGGGCCTCGTCCATGGAATTGGTATGCAAAGACTGGGTACCTCCCAGGACGGCGGACAGGGCCTGGAAAGCGACCCGGACAATATTGTTCTTGGGCTGCTGGGCAGTCAGGGAACACCCGGCGGTCTGGGTATGAAAGCGCAAGGTCATGGTCCGGGGGTCCTTGGAACCGAAGCGTTCTTTCATCAGGCGGGCCCAAAGACGGCGGGCGGCCCGGTATTTGGCGATCTCTTCAAAAAAATCCAGGTGGGCGTTGAAAAAAAAGGACAATCGAGGACCAATAACATCGACTTCCAGACCAGCCTTCTGGGCCGCCTCCACATAGGCCAGACCGTTGGCCAGAGTGAAGGCCACTTCCTGAACGGCGGTAGAGCCGGCCTCCCGGATATGATAACCGCTGATACTGATGGAATTCCATTTAGGAACTTCTTTAGAACAATATTCAAATATATTGGTGATAATGCGCAAGGAAGGCTGGGGGGGAAAAATATAAGTACCCCGGGAAGTATATTCCTTCAAAATATCATTTTGTATGGTTCCGTTCAGATCTTTGGAGGAAACCCCCTGTTTCTCAGCCACCCCGATGTACATGGCCAATAGGATGGCAGCCGGAGCGTTGATGGTCATGGAGGTACTGACCTTGTCCAGGGGAATACCGTTGAACAATATTTCCATGTCTTTCAAAGAATCAATAGCCACCCCGACTTTTCCCACTTCCCCCCGGGCCAGGGGATGATCGGAGTCGTATCCGATTTGAGTGGGCAGATCGAAGGCCACGGAAAGTCCGGTCTGACCCTGCTCCAGGAGATATTTATAACGGCGGTTGGATTCTTCGGCGTCGGCAAACCCGGCGTATTGACGCATGGTCCAGAAACGTCCCCGATACATGGTGGGCTGAACCCCCCGGGTAAAGGGATACTCTCCGGGAAAGGCCAGATCCTTCTCATAATCCAGATGCGGGATATCGGCCGGGGTATAGGTTCGCTGAACCGGAATTTCCGAAATGGTGGTAAAGGTCTTTTGTCTTTCCGGTGTTTTGGAGAGCCGGGACTCGATTTTTTCCTGCCAGGCCGATTGTTTTTTCTTCAACTCATCTATTTTTTCCGGATCAAACATTATTAAACTCCGAATTAGGGAAAAGTAAAAGGTAAAATGTAAAATTCAAAGTGCAAATTGCAAAGTGCAAATTGCAAATTCAAAGCTCAAATTCCATAGGTTAATAATGACAAGTTCGTAAAAAGTCTCCAAAGCCGTCACCCCCGCGAAGGCGGGGGTCCAGAAGTATTTAAGTTTCCTGGATTCCCGCTTCCGCGGGAATGACAAGTATGAGCATTTTCTGACTTTTTACGAATCCATCAATAATTTTTAACTTTTAAATTTTGCACTTTGCATTTTGGATTTTGAACTTTTACAAAGGTAAATTCCCATGCCGCCGGGGAAGCCGGTGAACATCCACCTTGGTCGCCAGGGATTCCAAGGCCCGGATCAATTTCGGCCGGGTATATTCAGGGAGAATGATTTCATCAATATAGCCCAACTCGGCGGCTTTATAAGGGCTGGCGAAAGTCCGCCGATACTCATCAATCAATTCCTGACGGGTTTTTTCCGGATCGGCGGCTTTATTCAATTGACTTCGAAAAACAATGGGGACCGCCCCGTCGGGTCCCATGACAGCAATCTCGGCCGATGGATAGGCAAAATTGAGATCTCCGCCATGATGCTTGCTGCCCATAACGTCATAGGCCCCTCCATAGGCCTTCCGGGTGATCAGGGTCACTTTGGGCACCGCAGCATCGCAATAAGCATAAATGACCTTGGCCCCGTGGCGGATAATGCCGCCGTATTCCTGGGCCACCCCCGGCAGAAAACCGGGGACATCGACCAAAGTGAGCACCGGGAGATTGAAACAGTCACAGAAACGGACAAACCGGGCGCATTTATCGGAAGCATTGATGTCCAGGCAGCCGGCCAGGGCCCTAGGCTGGTTGGCGACGATACCGACCGGTTTCCCGTTCATACGGGCCAGACCGATGATCATATTCTTGGCATAATCTTTTTGAATTTCGAAAAAATGATGATCATCCACCACCGTAAGAATGATTTTTTTCATATCATAGGGGAGGCGGGGATTATCCGGGATTATGGTTCGAAGATCCATATCGATCCGGTTAGGATCGTCCCGGGGCTCGACCTGCGGTGGAGACTCGTTGCAATTTTGGGGAAGGAAGGACAAAAGTTCCTTGATCAGATCCAGGGCTTTTTTATCATCTTTGGCTGAAAAATGGGCCACTCCACTGGTGGTGTTATGTCGGACCGCTCCGCCAAGGGCTTCCGGTTCCACCTCCTCATGGGTGGTGGCCTTGATAACCTGAGGACCGGTGATAAACATATGGCTGGTCTTTTCAACCATGATGATAAAATCGGTGATGGCCGGGGAATAAACGGCGCCGCCGGCGCAAGGCCCCATGATGGCTGATATTTGAGGGATAACCCCGGAGCTCCTCACATTTCGCTTGAATATTTCTCCATAGGCCCCCAGGCTGTTGACCCCTTCCTGAATCCGGGCCCCGCCGGAATCATTCAAGCCGATGACCGGTGCCCCGTTTCGTAAAGCCAAATCCATTATCTTGCAGATCTTTTCCCCGAAAGGACCGCTGAGACTTCCGCCGAAGACGGTGAAATCCTGGGAAAAGACATAGACCAGGCGGCCGTTGATCCGGCCGTATCCGGTCACCACCCCATCGCCGAAAATTTTTTGTTTATCCATGCCGAAGTCATAACAGCGATGGACCACAAATTTATCCAGTTCTTCAAAGGTGCCTTGATCCAGCAGATATTCAATCCGTTCCCGGGCGGTCAATTTCCCCTTTTGGTGCTGGCTGTCTATTTTATCCTGGCCGCCACCCAGCTCTGCTTGGGCGTTCAAGATCATTAATTCCTTTATCCGGTCTTCGTTGGTCATTGGCTGCCTTTACTTCGGAACACCCTTCGTTGCTAAACGTTCGGGGTTCGACGAAATCAAATAATTTTTTTTATCAATCCCCCACGAAGGGGATAAACGTGAACCAGGCCTTTGGATTAAAGAAAAACAGGCAATAGGCAAAAAGGGAAAGGAAAATTCGGAGATTCAGAACCCGGAGATACGATTGCCTGTTGCCTGTTTTTTATTACTCCACAATCATCAAGACCTGATCAGCCTCAATGGAATCTCCTTTTTTGACTTTGATTTCCTTGACGGTTCCATCGGTGTCGGACATGATCGGCATTTCCATTTTCATAGCCTCAATAACCGCCACTTCATCATCTTCATGAACCGAGTCACCCACATTCACTTTAATCTCGATAACTTTACCGGCCATAGGTGCTAAAATCTCTGCCACGATAACTCCTCCTTATTTTCTATGAATTTACAGGTTAGAACGCCCTCCATGATGTTTTTTAAGGTATCTGCAAAAGAGGCTTTCGGGTACGAAAGGTCAGCGATCAGTTTTCCGATAGCCAACAAAATTAACATAAAAATAACAGCTTAAGCCGAATAGCTGACGGTTGTCGTCTTAAGCCGGAAATCGGGGACTCCCCGATGAAAACTATTTAATAATTATCAATAATTTTGTCAAGTTTTAAAGCGGTCCCGGTATTGTCCTAATTGGATGGGACAATACCGCTGTCCCTGGTCGCCGGCTATAATTCCCCGTCCTGGTCCATCTTGGCCAGATCCTCGAATTTGATATCCAGGCCCAGGACTCCCTGGATCTCCTCTTCCTGATTTCGAATCGGCCCGGAGACGGTGATGCACAGGGCACCGGTGATTCTGGAAGTGTAAAAGTCGGTGATGTGAATCTTGCCGTCTTTAATGGGCTGGGCGAACCAGGATCGGTCGGAAAAATCCTCGTCTAATTTAAAGACCTGGTATTTGGCCCGGTCAACGATTCGGGTGATATTTTTGGTGATTTTTTTCCCTTCCAAATTGGTAACGTAAATAAACTGGATAAAAGGATTGAGTTCAATGAAGTTTTCCATGACCGGTTCTTGAAGGGCCGGGATCATGCTGCATATTTCTTCCCTTTGAAGGATTTCTTCCACAATATGGAAGGCCAGGTGATAGGCCTTTTGTTTCAGCTCATCAAATTCCGAGACAAAATATTCCGGCAGATGTTTTCGGCTGACCCGCTCCATTTCCTGGGCGGAAATGGAGGTGGTCCGGCCCTCCTCATATTGCCTCATGACCCATTTGTAAATTTTAATCACCCCGGGGTGTTGTTTATCGAGGGCCCGTAGGCCGGCCAGGTTCAATCTTTTATTCAGCCAGTGAACGACACCGGCCAGCCCTGACTTATCGGTGATGATGATGCTGATCGGACGACCCAGGATTTTTTGGGTGTCGAAGATATTATAGATCTCTTCATTTTTAATTAAACCGTCCACGTGAATTCCTGCGCTGGTGGCGTTGAAGTCCGCACCGACAAAAGGGTAATTGGCCGGAATAGCATAATGGAGTTCCTTCTCGATATATTCGGCCATTTCCGTGATGGCCCTGGTGTCGATTCCGTTATCCTGACCGATCAGACTGATATATTCGATCAGCAAACCCTCGACCGGGGTATTTCCGGTCCGTTCCCCGAACCCCAGCAGGGCGCCGTTTACGGCGGCACAGCCATAAAGCCAGGAGGTCGTAGCGTTGATGAATCCTTTGTGGAAATCGTTATGACCGTGCCATTCCAGGAGACGGCCCGGGACCCCGGCGTCGTCAATCATGGCCCGGACCAATTTGGGCACACTGCGGGGCAGGGCCGCTCCGGGATAGGTGACCCCGTAACCCAGGGTATCGCAGAGACGAATTTTGATGTCGATCCCCGAGGACTCCCGGAGTTTCATCAGTTCCTTGGCTAAGGGCACGCAAAATCCATAAATGTCGGCCTTGGTGATATCTTCAAAATGGCAGCGGGGTATAATGCCCAGATCCAGGGCCCTTTGGACGATGGAAAGGTATTGATTAAAGGCCTGAGCCCTGGTTAAATTCAACTTGTAAAAAATATGGTAATCGGAGACCGAAGTGAGTATTCCGGTTTCCGGGAGTTCCATCTCTTTGACCAGTTTCAGGTCATCCGGATGAGCCCGGATCCAGCCGGTGATTTCCGGATAGGGATATCCCTTTTCCTGACATTTACGAACGGCCTCTTTGTCCCGGTCACTGTAAAGAAAGAATTCGGTTTGGCGGATGATCCCGTACGGACCGCCCAGGCGGTGAAGAAAATCAAAGATATTCAGGATTTGTTCCAGGGTATAGGGGGGCCGGGCCTGCTGCCCGTCTCTGAAAGTGGTGTCGGTGATCCAGAATTCTTCGCTCGGGTCAATCGGGATGAGCTTGTGATCAAAATCGATACGGGTAACCTCGTCATAGGGAAAGATGTCCCGTTGCAGGTTTGGTTCGGGGATATCTTTCAGCTCATAGCCCCAAAAGCGGCTATGTTCATGATCCAGGACTTTTTTATTGGGATTCCAGCGCGCCATTGTGGTCCTTCCTAAAAAATAGGTTGGGTGATCTGAGTGCTCTAATAGTTTTTGTTAAAAGAACTGTCGGTATAAGGTTCAAAGTATAAGGTGTAGGGTTTTTTTTAAAAAACCTTAAACCTTGAACCTTATACCTTTACTTTTTTATGTCCAAGCGCAACCCCAATTCATTCAACTGAATCCGGTCGACCGTGGTCGGGGCGTTGGTCATAGGGCAGACTGCTTTCTGAGTTTTGGGAAAAGCGATGACCTCCCGCAGGGATTGGGCGCCGGTCATGAGCATCACCAGCCGGTCCAGACCGAAGGCGATCCCTCCGTGAGGAGGGGCCCCCATTTCCAGGGCTTCCAGAAGAAACCCAAATTTTGCTTCGGCTTCTTCCGCTGAAATGTTCAAAACATTGAAAATTCGCTCCTGCAAGGCCCTTTGATGAATCCGAATACTGCCGCCGCCGATTTCATTGCCATTCAAGACCAAGTCATAAGCCCGGGAACGAACCTTCTCCGGCCGGGATTCGAGAAGGGGGAGATCCTCCTCCAGAGGCGAGGTAAAGGGATGATGCATGGCCCCATAGCGACCTTCTTCCACCCGGTATTCCAATAAAGGGAATTGAAGGATCCAGGTGAATTCAAATCGGTCTTTGGGAAGAGGGAGTTGCATCCCGAGATGCAATCGGACTTTGCCCAGTACCTCATGAACAACCGAAGGGATATCGGCCTGAAAGAGAAGGAGGTCCCCAGATCGGGCCTGGAGGATCCTGTCGATGGCCGATCGTTCGTCCTCTTTAAAAAATTTGGCCAAAGGAGATTGCCAGCCCTCGGGATTGATCTTGGCCCAGGCCAGACCTTTGGCCCCCCATCCCTGGGCCAGCCCGACCAGATCATCCAGTTCTTTTCTGGAAAAGGCGGCTCCGCCCGGGACCCGGATGGCTTTGATACAACCTCCCTTTTGGGCCGCTTCGGAAAAGACTTTGACCTCGGAATTTTTTACCAAGGCGCTCAGGTCGACGATTTCCAGGTCGAAACGAAGGTCCGGACGGTCGGTTCCGTACCGGTTCATGGCCTCTTCATAAGTCAGTCGAGGGAAGGGCCGGGGGATTTCAATATCAAGAATCTGTTTGAACAATAGACAAATAAGCTCTTCAATTAAAATACCAATGTCCTCTTCGGAAATGAAAGACATTTCCATGTCTAACTGGGTAAATTCCGGCTGCCGGTCGGCGCGAAGGTCTTCATCGCGGAAACAGCGGACCACCTGGTAATAACGGTCAAAACCGGCCACCATCAGGATTTGTTTAAAAAGCTGGGGGGATTGGGGCAGGGCGAAGAACTTCCCCTGCTGAACCCGGCTGGGAACCAGATAGTCCCGGGCCCCTTCCGGAGTGCTTTTGGTAAGAAATGGGGTTTCTACATCGCAGAATCCCTTTTGATCCAGGAAATTTCGTATTAAACGGATTATCTGGTGTCGGATAAAGAAGTTTTTTTGTAAAAGCGGACGACGAAGATCGAGATAACGGTAGCGCAGACGGACGGCCTCGGAAACTTCGGTTGTGTCCTCCAGGGTAAAGGGCGGGGTCTTGGAAGTATTCAATAATTGATATTCATCCACCAGCACCTCGATTTCCCCGGTTTTTAGATTGGGGTTGGTCATGCCTTCCGGCCGGGAACGGACCTTTCCCCGGATGGCAATGACATATTCATTTCGCAATTGGTGGGCTTTTTGATGAATGGTAAAGTTGACCTCCGGGTTAAAGACGACCTGGGTAATGCCGGCCCGGTCCCGGAGGTCGATAAAAATAAGTCCTCCGTGATCCCGGCGGGTATCCACCCATCCGGCAAGGTAAACGGATCGACCGATATCTTGGGCAGTCAAGGACCCACAGTCGTGAGTTCGCTCCCCGAGCGGTTTGTTTTCAGACAAATTATTCTCCTTGAATTTCAGGTTCAGGGTTTAAGATTCAAGGTTTAAGGTTTAAGATGTAAAAACCTTTTACCTCAGACCTTGGACCTTATACCTTTTTTTTATAATATCTTTCCAGGAAATAGTCCAGAAAGTGGGGGATCGGGATAAACTCCTGGCTCTGGTCGTTCAGGTTGCGGATCAGGATCTGATTCTTATTCAGTTCCTCGGTCCCCAGAATGGCTGCATAATGGCTCTTGATCTTATCAGCCCGCTTGAGCTGGCTTTTCAGGCTTTTGTCTTCATATTCCATCATAGCCGGGATCTCTTTTTTATAAAGGACGGTCAATAGATTAAAGGCCTGGTCCCGGGCCGCCGTTCCCAAAGGAATCAGAAATACAAAGGGGCGGTTTATCCACTCCTCCAGCGTGGATAATAAAAGGGCCGCCCGATCCAGACCAATGGCAAATCCAATGGCCGGCCTATCGGGGCCTCCCAGTTCGCGGATCAGACCATCATAGCGCCCCCCGCCGGCTACGGCGTCCTGGGACCCCAGATGACTGACACTGACCTCAAAAGTGGTCCGGCAGTAATAATCCAGACCCCGAACCAACCGGGGATCCCTCTGAACAGGGATTGAAAGTCCGGCGATGAGTTCCTGAACCTGCTCAAAATGTTTTAGGCATTCCATACAAATAAAAGTGGTTATCCTCGGGGCTGCGGTCAATACCTCTCCGCAGCGTTCCACCTTGCAATCAAAGACCCGCAACGGGTTGGTCTCCATCCGGCGTTGACAATCGGGGCATAAAACCTCTTTTTGTTCTCCCAGGAAATCCTGAAGGGCGGAATTAAAAGAAGGACGGCAAAGCGGGCATCCCAGGGAATTTATTCTCAGACGGGTCTCCTCCAGCCCCAGGTGATCCAAAATTTGAATCAACAGATAAATCATCTCGGCATCGGCAAAAGGACTGGCGGTTCCGATATATTCGGCATTGATCTGATGAAACTGCCGAAAGCGTCCTTTTTGAGGCCGTTCATGACGAAACATGGGGCCGATGGAATAGAGTCGGTGAACCGGTTGTTGCCCCTGGAGATTATGCTCGATAAAGGCCCTCATCACCGAAACCGTGGCTTCCGGTCGCAGGGTGATCGAATCTCCGCTGCGGTCAATCAGGGTGTACATTTCCTTTTCGACGATATCAGTATAGTTCCCTATGGAACTGATAAAAAGATCGGTTTTTTCCAAAACCGGGGTCCTGATTTCGGAAAAGCCAAAGGTCTGGAAGATTCGGCGGGCTGTTTCCTCCATAAAAAGCCATTTTTCCGATTCCCCGGGCAGAATGTCTTTAAAACCTTTTAAGGCCGTAATGGTCATAAAATCCTTTTACCTATCATGGCAATAAATTCAAAAATTATTATATATACAAAACTATTTCTTTTTTGTCCAGAAATTGTTAATTTTTAACGAAATGGTTTGATAAACCGCCAGGCCCAGCTTTTTTGGACATGGCACCGCGAGCCGGTCGGCTTATCGGCCCCCGTTCGATCGGCTATACCGATCTCTTGGGGAGACTCCCAGAGGGAGTCGGACGGGAAGCCTCTTCAAAAGCTCGACATACAGGCTCCCGGA
Organism: Deltaproteobacteria bacterium; assembly: GCA_016208255.1. Lineage (GTDB taxonomy): Bacteria > Desulfobacterota > RBG-13-43-22 > RBG-13-43-22 > RBG-13-43-22 > RBG-13-43-22. Next base: position 17,050 of record JACQYK010000096.1, read on the forward strand.
TGGGAGCCTTTTCGAAAGCTCGACGAAGTCGAGCGGATCGAGCGGCCCGAGCGGCCAGACTTAAGAAAAGGCTTCTGTACAGAAGCCGGGACATGAAAATAGGTCGGAGCAACGAGTCGCCTCGAACCCTGTTTTCGTATTAAAGAAATGGGATATTATGGGGCGGGGGGTGGTTTCAGGGATCAGCCCCGCCGAGGAAATTTCCTTTCAGTAGAGCGGGTAGGGAAGAAAGGAACAGGGCTCAGCCGTTAGAGCATTTTTTGCATATAGACCACATCAAACGCTTGCCCTTTTTTCTCTCCGATTTTTCTGAACCGGCCACATTCGATGAATCCATGCTTTTTATGAAATTTCAGACTCGGTTCATTGAGGGAGGCGACGCTGGCCAGTAGGGAGTGAATCCCCTTTCTTTTCGCCTTTTGGATCAGACTGGTCAATAATAAATCCCCCAGACCTTTTCCGGTCCATTCCGGTTTGATGAAATAGGAAATTTCCGCTGTTTTCGAAAAAACAGGAAAGGGATGGTAAGCCCTAAGCATCCCGAATCCTACAACCTGATCCTGTTCATCTTCAGCGACCAGGGCCGGATATTCTTCCGCGGCCTTTAATAAAATATCAAAAAAGGCATAAGGCACCTTGCGGTCGGGATAAGCGGCAAAGCTGTTTTCGATATAGTAATTAAAAATATCGATAACCGGTATGCGGTAGGCGCCGGTCAGGGATCGTAAGACAAGAGACATAATTTTCTCCATTGCCCTCCGTTAATTATTTTTTCCGGGTTTCGTATCGGTGCCGCCCTTCCTCGAAGAGTCGTTCACCTTCTTCAGTGGTAATAAGAAGGGGGGGGACTTTTTGGGGTCTCCCGTTTCGATCCAGAGATACATAAATAAAGGAGGCCGTCAGCGCTTGGTGCTGTTCTTCGGTGACCAGATTTTCGGTCTCGACCTCTACCAGGACTTCCATAGAGGTCCGGCTGACAAAAGTCAAGGTGGCTTTCGTAAAAACCAGTTCTCCTATATGCACCGGCCTCAGAAAATTCAATTCTTCTACCTTGGCGGTCACTACATTGGAATGGGCATGGCGCGCGGCAACAACCCCGGCGGCGGTATCCATCATCTTCATAATCTCCCCGCCATGAACGTTGCCGGCATGGTTGCCCTGATGCGGCAACATGACTTCGACCAAGGTTACCGAGGAATGTCCGGCCGTCCTCTCTTCGTGGCTGCCTCCTTCTTTTATCCGTTTAAGAAGATTCCGGGTTATTTTTTCATGCCGGCTCTCTACCTGCGTCATTCGCTCAAAGTAGTCGGCAATGGCTTCAAACCCTTCTTCTCGAGCGGTCCTGGCGAAACCCGGGTAGATAGTGGTGGCTTCGTAATTTTCGCCGTGGACAGCCGCTTCCAAGTTGGATTGGGTGTCCTGTATTTTTTCGAGAAATTCCAGATGCCCCCTGGCATGCTCTTCTTCGTTCTTGGCAATTTCCAGGAATACATCAGCCACCAGGGGATGTCCCGCCTTCCGAGCCGCTTCGGCGAAATAGGTATAGGTATTTCGGGCCTTTGATTCGGCGGCGAAAGCCATCTCCAGATTTTTTTCTGTTCGGCTTCCTTTCAAGTTCATCCTGGTCTCCTCCGTCATGAGCCAGCCTAGGGGAGTGATGCCTGCGCAAGGCAGGCCGTGGCACCATGAACTATGAAAATAGGGTTGGGAGGGTAACCTCGAATTCTATTTTCTTGTTAAACCCTCATGCCCCTGCGGGGCACCACGAAACATGAAGAAAAACATTAAGACAGTAAATTTAAAAGATTTTATTCTGAATTCCGGCTCCTGGATTCTGGATTCCAGAATTCTGTTTTCGAGCTAACCCGTCCTTTTTTTGATCTCTTCCACTATTTTCGGAAGGATGGTGCCGGTCTTTCCCCGGATCAGGTAATCCGATATCCCCTCTTCGGTCAGGGGTGTTGGATCGGCATTAACTTCAATGATGATGGGTTTCTTTCCCCACTGGCGCTGTCTGGCAATTCTGGGCAAATAAGCAAAGGGAACAACCACGGCCGATGTCCCGCAAATCAACATCAAATCGCATGTTTCAGCTTCTTTTTGACTTTCCTGGGCCACATCCATGGGAATGGCCTCATGAAAATGGACTATGTCCGACTTAAGGACCCCATTACATTTTTGACAGAGGGGCGGCAGGCGATTTTCCGCCAATAATCGTTCCAGGTCGTATTCCTTGCGGTCATAACGGGTGTCGCAGGAAAAACATCGTAATAAGGAGATATTTCCATGATAATCCAGGACCCTTTTGTTTCCCGCTTTCTGGTGCAGGTTGTCGATGTTCTGGGTGATTATACATTTCAGAATTCCCATTTTCTCCATTTCGGCCAGGGCGTGATGTCCGGGATTAGGCAGGGCATTGCCCAGATTTCCCAGAAGGGAGACCCCGGTCAAGCTTTCTTTCCAGTATTCCTTGGGGTTTTGCTGAAAGCGGGCATAGCTCTGATTGGCCTTTCTTTCGGCTTCGGGGTTTTTGGTCCAGATCCCGTTCGGCCCGCGAAAGTCCGAAATTCCCGATTCGGTGGAACATCCCGCGCCGGTTAAAGAAATGGCCTGTTTACTTTTGATTAATTGTTCTGCCGCACGTTGAATTAACTCGTCCATAATTTTTCTCCTTGAGGGTCTTGATAATTTCCCGTCCCTGGGAGGAATTACGTCTTTTTCGCGGATTTGTGAGAACTGGCGGAATCCATTAAATCATTCAGGACTTTTTCCAGACGATGCGATTCCTGGGCGATCAATTCGGCATATTGGACCAGCTCACCCTGTTCCTGACCTTTCTTCACGATCCGTTGGGCAAACCCCCCGATGACCATCAGCGGGTTTCGGATTTCATGGGCCACGGCGTCCATAGCCGTTTCCAGGTTTTTCTTTTGTTCGTCGGGAATTGGTAACAGGGATTTTTCTTTTTCTTGATCCTGGCAGGAAGCCGTTCCGACCAATTTCTCAAGATTCTCTTCCAGAGATCCATTGATTTTAATCAAAGCCCGATTGGCTTTTTCCATTACCTCCAACATGTCTTGATTAGGATTGATTTGCAGGCGGAGCTCCCTGGCAAACTCCTCGACCTGGAAAAAGGCTTCGGAAAGGATTTCACTGATCCGGTCAAATTCCATATTTAACCGACCGGAGAAATCCTTAAGCAAGACAAAATCATCCCTGGAGCCGAAGAAGAGCCGGGCGCAGATTCGAGCAATCTCCATGATTTTACATAAATCCGGAACCTCTTCTTGCAGGACCTGCGGTCCATAAGTTTTTTGAGTTTCGATGAACTGTTCCGGAAAGTGCCAGTGTTCAAGAGTCAAACAGCCGAGTTCCCGATGGTTGATCCCGAGATTGTCTTCCTCCCATCGGACAGCCTCTTTCAAGGAGATATCCCCTCCCGGAAAGGATTCTTTTAAGGGGTCGGGGCAAAGTTGAAATAAGAGCAGAAGGCCGATTTCGAGAATCAGACCGGCGGTAAAAACCTCTTCGGAATCAAGCCGGTCCCTCAGATAGGAACCTTTCACCAGGCCCTGGGCAATAATGGCCCGGTAAAGAGAGGTTTTCCAGAAAAAATCATAATCCATTCCCTTCACCTTACCCAAGGGGAAAGTATCTTTTAACGAAATGTTTAAGGCCATCAATCGGATTTTATTAAATCCAGCCACCATAATGGCATAGGAAATGGATGAAATAGGTTCCCGGTGGGCATAAAAAGCGCTGTTGACGATTTTTAGCAGGCGGGCCGTTAATCCCGGATCCTTTTCGATGATCCGGGTCAGATCCAGTATGGAACTTCGATCGTCGGCAGCTAATCCGATCAATTGTACCGTTAAAGGTGAAAGAGAAGGCAGATATTCATTGGTGGCGATTTGATTGAGGATCCGGTTTTTATCAATGGATTCCATAAGGTTCTTCTCTCTTGATCAAGCCCCTAGAAGGGGCATGATGGTTTATATGAAAATTGGATGATATTTTATCTGATATTTAAATTTTAAACCATAATTTTCCGCCTCGGTCGCTCTGTCACCGGAAATTTGAGTCTAACTATAAGGCCTCTTCCCCTTCTTTTTCGACATAAAACTCCGCTGACTGAAAATTGCGGGCTTTTTTTTCCAAAGGGCCCAACTCAGGGACATTGGCTTTGGAACTGATCCCCAATTCTTTAAAACGTCTGGCGGCCGGTAGAACCCGACTTTCCAGAGAGCCGACAGCCTCATTATAGGAATGCATGGATTTATCGAGATGCCGGCCTAAATCGGCGAAATGAACGGCCAGCCTGACCAGCCGTTCATAAAGGGTTTTTCCCATTTCACTGATGGCCTGGGCATTTTCGGCCAGGGCCTCCTGACGCCAGCCATAGGCCACGGCCCGAAGAAGCGTGATCAGGGTGGTCGGTGTGGCCAGAATGACTCTCTGGTTCACCCCTTCTTCAATCAAATAGGGATTCTGTTCCAAAGCGGCGCTGAAAAAATTTTCCCCCGGCAAGAAAAGAATCACGAACTCCGGGGCCTCAGGAAACTGGTCCCAGTAATTTTTTGCTGAAAGTTTCTGCATATGGGATTGGATAAGGCGGGCATGATCCTGAAGTTTAGTTTTTCGGGCTTCTTCGGCCGGGGATTCGAGGGAATCCAAATAAGATTGTAAAGGGGCTTTGGAATCCACGACCACTAATTTATTGTTCGGCAATCGAACCACCATATCCGGACGTAATTTTCCTTCCTCGCCGTTGACCGTTTCCTGCTCAAAAAAATCACAATGTTCAGACATCCCGGCCAGTTCGGCCACCCGTTTTAAGGTAATTTCCCCCCATCTTCCCCGAACCTGTGGAGACCGTAAGGCTTTTACCAGATTGCCGGTTTCCTGTTGAAGTTGTTTTTCAGTGACGGCCATGTTTTCCAAATGCTGGCTCAGGCTGCCATAGGCCTGCTGCCGCGACATTTCCATGGCTTGAACCTGTTGAACATATTTCTCCAGGGCTTCCTTCAAAGGGGCGACAGTGCCTTCCACGGCTTTTTGTCGTTGTTCCAGATCCCCTTTGGCCTCGGATTGGTATTTTTCCAGGGTGGCCCGGGCCAGATCCAAAAACTGTTGATTGTTGCTTTTCAGACATTCAGCGGATAAGGCCTTGAAGGCGTCCTCCATTTTTTGGGCCGCTTCATCCAGGAGGGCGACCTTTTCCTCCAGGCCCTGCCTTTCCTTGTGCAGGGTGGTTTCCAGCTCGGCTTGTAGCTGTTTGAGTGCGGTTATTTCCTCCCTTAAGCCTCTGAGCTCCTCTTCCCGGTCCCGAAGGCGTTCTCTGAACTCGTTTATTTGTTCCGCTTCTTTGAGGGCGGAAGCCTTTTCCCGGCTCTCCTGAAGGACCGTTTGACGAAGCTGTCCGATTTCCAGTTCCATTTTTTGATTTTCGGCCGTTAATCCTTGAAGCTCCATATCCCGGGCTTTAAGTCTTTCCCCGATCACCGCCAGTTCCGATCGATAGGGTTGAAGACCTTCGGAAATTTTTTGAATGGTTTTCATCCGTAAAACCATCCAGGCCAGGCCGGCGCCGGTTATGAAACACGCTAACAAAGCCCAAAGGGCATATCCGTTTAACACGCTTTTCTCCTTGTTCGAATCAGGCAATAGGCAAGAGGCTATGGGCTATTGGCAAAAGAATTATTAAGATTGCTTCGGTTTTCCTATTGCCCATTGCCTAATGCCTATAGCCTGCTTTTTTATTTCCACAATAATTCCTCCTCCTGAAAGACCTTGATACGGTCTCGCAATTCGGCGGCCTCTTCGAAATCCAGCCGGGCGGCGGCCTCTTTCATCCTTTTTCGGAGCTGTTTAATCAAGAGGGGGATTTGATGGGGTTCGGCAAATTCACGTTGTTTTTCTTTGGCAACCGGTATGGTTACATAATCGGCCTCATAGACTGAGGATAGAATATCTTGAATTGATTTTTTAATCGAGGCGGGGGTGATCTTATTTTTTTTATTGTAGGCAATTTGCAGGACCCGGCGTTTTTCTGTTTCATCGATGGCTTCCTGCATCGAGCGGGTGACCTGGTTGGCGTAAAAATAGACCTCGCCCGATATATTTCGAGAGGCCCGGCCGCAGGTCTGGATCAGGGAGCGGGTAGAGCGCAGGAAGCCTTCTTTGTCGGCATCCAGGATGGCTACCAGGCTTACTTCCGGCAGGTCCAGTCCCTCTCTCAAGAGATTGATCCCCACCAGACAGTCAAAAACCCCCAAACGTAAATCCCGAAGGATTTCGATCCGCTCCAGGGTATCAATATCGGAATGAAGATAACGGACCTTGATGCCCAGCTCCTGATAATATTCGGTCAGATTCTCGGCCAGACGTTTGGTCAGGGTGGTGACCAGAATCCTTTCCTGACGGGAGACTCTTTTTTGAATCTCCTTTTTCAAATGTTCCACCTGGTTGTCGGCCGGGAAGACTGTTATCTGAGGATCCATTAGCCCCGTGGGTCTGATGATTTGTTCGGCCACCAGACCCCCTGATTTTCTCAGTTCGTATTCGGCCGGTGTGGCCGAAACATAAATAACTTGGTGAACCAGCTTTTCGAATTCTTCAAAATTCAAGGGACGGTTATCCAGGGCCGAAGGAAGCCGAAAGCCGTAGTCGACCAGGGTCTGCTTGCGGGATCGATCCCCCAGGTACATGCCCCGGATCTGGGGGACCGCCAGATGGCTTTCGTCAATAAAAATCAAAAAATCCCGGGGGAAATATTCCAACAGGGTAGGGGGGGGTTGACCGGGCTGCCGGCCGGTGAGATGCCGGGAATAATTTTCAATACCGTGGCAATAACCGAGTTCTTTCATCATTTCCAGATCAAACCGGGTCCGTTCTTCGATACGCTGGGCTTCAATCAATTTGTCACGGGAACGGAAGAGGGCGATCCGTTCTTCCAACTCGGCTTCAATGGCTTGATAAGCCTGTTCCATGGTGGCTTCCGGGGTTACATAGTGGCTGTTGGGAAAAAGGTGAACTTGTTCCAGCCGGCTGGTAATTTTCCCCCTTAAGGGATCGATCATCGATATTTTTTCAATGGAATCGCCGAAAAAGGAAAGGCGCAGGGCTTGATCTTCCTCATAAGCAGGAAAAATTTCCACCACGTCCCCCCGGACCCTGAAAGTGCCCCGGTGGAAGTCGAAGTCGTTTCGTTCATAAAGCATCGCGACCAGCTGGTTTAAGATATCTTCCCGGCTTATTTCCTGATTTTCCTCCAAAGAAAGGAGCATCCCCTGATAAGCTTCAGGGGATCCCAATCCGTAAATGCAGGAGACGCTGGCCACAATCAGACAATCTTGACGGGTCAATAAGGATCGGGTAGCCGAATGCCGCATTTTATCGATGGCTTCGTTAATGGAGGAATCCTTGTCGATATAGGTGTCGGTCTGGGGAAGATAGGCCTCGGGTTGATAATAGTCATAATAACTGACGAAATATTCAACGGCATTTTCAGGGAAAAAGGATCTAAATTCGCCGAAAAGCTGGGCGGCCAGGGTCTTGTTGGGGGCCAGGACCAGGGTCGGTTTTTGGGCCCGGGCCACCACCTGGGCCATGGTAAAGGTCTTCCCTGAACCGGTGACCCCCAGGAGGACCTGGTGCTTCAATCCTTGTTCAACTCCCCGGGATAACAGCTCAATCGCCTGGGGCTGATCCCCTTTGGGAGTGAATTCGGAAATGAGTTTAAATTCTTGCTTCATGTCCTGATAATATCCTCTTTCCGAACCATTCTTCAAGAGCTTTCTTAAAAATTTCTAACTCTTCCCTTTCATTCTTGGATTAAATATTATAGAAATAGGTCGGCATAGCCGACCGGCCCGTTGCCGGCAATGGTGAAGGCCTGCTTCAGACTTAGGTAAACAATTTGGCCCGGCAAAGAAACTCAGGGCGTTAGGGTGGACAACGACGGCTTCCTTCGGACGCCTCTTATGGTCTCTTAGTATCGAAAGTGAGAGATAAATTTTCAGACTTATGATTTTAGAATCTAAAGGTTCAAAATGACCATTGATTATTCCAAACTGTATAATCGAGAAGCGCTGAAAGGAATTCTCGCCAAATATCGAAAACGGATTCTGAAGGAAATCGATTCCGTAAAAGATCTCACCGCCCTGCTGATGATAGGGACCCAGAGACGTTGGACGAAGAGCGAACTTTTGTTGATAAAAACCCATTTTATCATCATAGGAAAAAAGATCCCTATCCTCATGGTCTTTCTGTTGCCGGGAGGCTCGATCCTTTTACCACTTCTGGTTGAAGTGCTGGACCGGAGGAAAAAAAACGTACCCGTTTCCGAGGAAAAAAGAAAATTTTTCAAAAAAAATCAGCAAAAAAGAAAGAAGCCTTCAAATTAATAAGCCTCTCGCAGCAAATCTTTTTTGATCTTTATCAATTTTCGGCTTAAACTGACATGATAGATATGGGGATTCTTAAAACGCTTGAATTCGGATCCTAATTGCTCCAGATTCCGGCGGCTGTTTTCCTGTATTTCTCTCAGGGACGGAGGGTTGTAGATTAAACGGCCGTTTTGAAAAACAGGGACCATCAACTCCTTTCTTGAGAAACGGGTGGGGTATACCTTGTTTACCCGGGTGATCATCGAATGATACCCCCGCAGCGGCTTGGCTCCCAATGGTTCTTCCTCCAGAAACAGGACGTCCCCCCGCATCAGACCCGATTCTTCAAAAAAACGGATCACCTTTTTCAAGCCGGGGTTGGTCACTTTTTCCGGATTATCCGAGCGCTTGATTTTCGGGACCATCCGCCCCTTTTCCTCGATAGCCGTCAGCTTATAAACCCCGCCCAGGGCCGGGGCGGAGTAGGCGGTTACCAGCTTGGTGCCTACTCCCCAGGTATCAATCCGGCCTCCCTGCTTCTTGATGCTTTCGATGATCCATTCATCCAGATCACTGGAGGCAAAGATCCTGACCCCTTCAAATCCTTCCCGATCCAGCATTTTTCTGGCCTCTTGACTCAGATAAGCCAGATCTCCGCTGTCGAGACGAATACCTCTCAATTCTCCTTTCCTCTGGTCCCTCAATTCCTTTCCGACCTTGATGGCGTTGGGTATCCCGCTTTTCAGGGTGTCATAGGTGTCCACCAGCAACAGGCAATCTTTGGGATAGATCCGGCAATAGGCCCTGAAGGCCTCCAGTTCCGAGGGAAAAGATTCCACCCAGCTATGGGCCACGGTTCCCAGGACCGGGATATCGAACAACTTGCCGGCCAGGACATTGGAAGTGCCCTGAGCGCCGCCGATAAAGGCCGCCCGGGCGGCCTGGAGCGCGGCATCCGGTCCGTGCGCCCGTCTGAGGCCGAATTCAATGACCGGGTCTCCCTCGGCGGCGGTGCAAACCCTGGAAGCCTTGGTGGCGATCAGGGTCTGAAAATTCATGATGTTGAGTAAAGCCGATTCAATGAATTGGGCTTCGGGCAGGGGGGCCGTGACCCGGATAATCGGTTCATGGGGGAAAATTACGGTCCCTTCCGGTATGGCGTAAAGATCTCCGGTAAAACGGAATTTTCGCAAATAGCGGAAGACCGGATCAGGAAAAATTCCCCAGCCTTTCAGATAGGCCAGGTCGTCGGAGGTGAAATGAATGTTTTTGATATAATCAATCACCTGTTCAAGGCCGGCCGTTAGGCAATATCCTCCTTCATCCGGGATCCTGCGGAAAAAGTAGTCAAAGTTGGCTTTTTGATTTTCTTTGCCGCTCTGCAGATAACCGCCCACCATGGTCAGTTCATAGCGGTCGGTCAATAAGGTCAGATTACGCATGGAATGTCTTTCCTTTCCCTCAACAGGTTCATTTGATCCCAAACTTCTTCCCGACTGTCCCCTTCATTCTATCTGACTACTGGCCTGTTTCCCACTTTTTTTATGCGGTTAAACTTTCTTGTTCAAGAGTTTGTTTTATGAATTTTTATAACCGATGGCCTATTGCCCATCGCTCCTTGTCCGTAGCCTCGTTTTTTTCTTGACATCCATACAAATGTATGGTATTCGTTTCGACCATGCAAACCCTTACGATTCGACAAAAACAAATATTGGAATATCTCCGGGATTACCAGGCGGAACACGGCTATCCTCCTTCTTTCCGGGAAACAGCCGGCCATTTTAAGATCAACCTAGGCACGGTCCAGGATCATCTGAAGGCCCTGACCCGCAAAGGGTACCTGGACCGGGAAGTCAACCGCTCGCGGGCACTCCGTTTGACTCCTTCACCCGGACCGTTGCGAACCGTTCCTCTCTATGGGGCCATTCCGGCAGGTGATCCCCGCCGGATAGAAGAATCCGCCGAAGGGTATGTTTCCCTTCCGGAAAACTGGGCCAGGGGAGCAGAGGTTTTTCTGCTGCGGGTGCAGGGAGAAAGCATGAGCCCTTATATTTTAACCGGGGATCAGGTCATCGTCCGCCGTCAGGATCAGCTTCCTCAGGGGGCCGTAGGGGTCTTCCGGGTCGGTGAGGAAATTACCTTGAAGCGATTCTATCGAGAGAAAGACAAGGTCATTTTAAAAGGGGAACATCCGGAATTCCCTCCTTTGGTCCTCAAAGGCCGGGAGGTAACGACCATGAGTAGTCTTGGCCAGGTGATCGGGATCTATCGACCGGTGGAGAAGAAAT
>JACQYK010000225.1:0-5654 GCA_016208255.1 Deltaproteobacteria bacterium
GCGGAGAAGACCGAGGCGACGGCAACAGGCTGACCCCCACGGAACGCCGGTTTCAGCACCTGCTCGCCGCTGAAAAAGGTGAAGAACTATACCACCGGGTAACGAGGTTGGTCCTTATGGCCAAATCACAGGGAGTCCCGGTCAACTTCGATCAGCTTGGAATCGATCTGCGACGGTGGAACGAGCAGACTAAAACGGAATGGGCAGCATCCTTCTGGACTCAAGGAGAAGCGTCTTTCGCTGAGGAGGATATATGAGTTGGCTTGCCAGATTTGACGTTGAAGCGGAGACCGCTTATGCTGAGGGTATCTTTGACAGCTATGCCTGGCACAGACGGTTATGGGAGGGGTGTTTTCCAGATAAGCCGGATACCAAGCGCGATTTTCTGACCAGGATCGATCAACTGGAAAACGCATTCCGGCTTTGGATGCTGGCCAGGATAAAACCCGAGCGACCTGCATGGTGCTCCCCCTACGGGTTTGCTGTCAAGGAGATTCCCGCCTCATTCCTTACGCACCGGTACTATGCCTTTGACCTACGGGCCAACCCTGTTAGAACAATCGTGCAGCGAGGCCCTAACGGAGAGACCTTGCTGAGACCCAATGGAAAACGAAAACATGGGAAACGGGTACCATTAGTAAAACCTGAAGAACTACGAGCTTGGCTGATTCACAAAGGCCAAGTTAGATGTCGGGATAAGGACAATGGAAAGGATGTATCTGGAGGATTCTGCATCGTGCAAGACAAGCCCCTTGAAATCAGTCCCATGGTAGAAACCCATTTTCGTAAGAAGAGGCGGTCCGGCTACCACGGTGGAGTCCAATTTCGTGGAACGTTGGAAGTGACTGATCGGGAAAGGTTTATCGATACCTATCAATCGGGCATCGGCAGCGCTAAGGGATTCGGATTCGGTCTGTTCCTGCTCGCTCCAATCGTGATGTAAACAATACATATAAACCATAAGGAGAATAGCCATGAAATATTTGGAACTACACATCATTCAATCCGTCCCGGTTGCCTGCCTCAATCGCGACGACCTCAATTCCCCCAAAACTGCGGTCTTTGGCGGCGTACAGCGGGCACGCGTATCCAGCCAGTCCTGGAAACGGGCGATTCGCGAGATGGCCGAGAAAGAGCTTGATAGCTCTGACCAATTCAAGGGAAAGCGTAGCCGTCTGTTTATCGAGAAAATCTTTTCGTCACTTAAGAACCAAGGGGAAACGGAAGAGACAGCTAATGCCTTGGCGATTTGTGCCGGTCACTATCTCGCTAAACTGGACCCGAAACAGGAAGGCAAAGTAAAAACCCTCGTTTTCCTTTCACCGCTTGAATACGAGATATTCGCCAAAGTTCTTTTCACCCTGGATAACGACTCAAAAAAGGCACTGGTCTCTGCGATTGGGTCCATGGACATTGCAAAGCTGACAACCGAGGAAGAAAGCGAGGATAACATCGAGGAAGAAGAATCAGGAAAACCCCAAAAGGGTGAGAAGAAGTTGACTGCCAAAAAGTTTACTAAACTCGTAGCCAAGATCTTGAAGGCTCCAATCGAAAAAGCATTCAAAGGCGAAAAAAAAGAGACAAGAAGCCTTCCGAAAGACGCCGCAGACATTGCCCTCTTCGGACGCATGGTCGCTAATGACCATTCTTTGACTGTTGAAGCCGCTTCTATGTTCTCCCACGCCCTGTCGACACACAAGGCGGATAATGAAATCGATTTCTTCGCAGCCGTGGATGACCTGCAACCCAAAGAAGAATCCGGTGCGGGTATGACCAGTACGATGGAATTCAATTCGGCGACTTACTACCGGTTTGCTGCCCTCAACCTTGATATGCTTGCCGATGAAGATCACCTTGGGAGCATGACCAAAGAAGAGCGCCAAAAAGTGGTACGCACCTTCGTTGAAGCAACGATCAAAGCAATCCCTGGAGCGCGAAAAAACACTATGAACGGCAATACCCTCCCGGTCTACGTCCTTGGCGTTGTGAGGGAAAAGGGTCATCCGATTCAGTTGGTCAACGCCTTTGAGAATCCGGTTCGTTCAACACTGGGCTATGCAGCCAAGTCCATCGACTTGCTGAAAACGGAATACAAGAAACTCGTCGATACCTGGGGAATTTCCGCTGTCTTCGAGCGGGCTATTCCAGATTTCAGCATGAAGGATTTCCTTGATGGGATGGTGGACCATCTTAGATGATACCAAATTTTTGGCTCTTCGTCTTGAAGGCACCCTTCAGTCCTGGTGATTCGACAGCCAGTACAGCCGACGCAACACCGGTCTGATGCCGACCAAGAGCGCCCTCGCTGGGATGTGCTGTGCCGCGCTTGGCCTACCCCGTGGAAGCAAAGAGGAGCAGGAATGCCTCTCCTCCTTCAGGATGGTGCGGATGACGGCCATCGTCATCCCGCGAAGGGGAACGGGGCAGGATCTGCCAGTTGGACGACTGCAGGATTTTCATACCGTACAAAACACTAAGACTGCGGAAGGGAAAATCAAGGATTGTCACATCACTCATCGGCAATACTTGACGGATGCGTCCTTTGGCGTCCTTCTTGAAGGCGATGTGGTCCTACTGGGTCAAATTGCCGCCGCTCTTGCTGATCCAAGATGGGGTATCTGGCTTGGGCGTAAGACCTGCATTCCATCAGCCCCCGTGCTTGCTGGATTGAAAGACAATCGGGATGATGCGCTACGCCTCCTCATCGGCGAACATCCTCTCGAATTGTTCACACGGCAGGATGAGGTAAAAAACTTCGGCGAGGGTATTGATTCACTGCCAGATTCCCCGGTTTCATTTGCCACGGAGCGGAGGGAATTCTCCCCAAGAAGGGTTCGAACGCTACAAAGAACGGGTCACCCATTACGCTCGTAAAACGAATATGACAGTGATGGATCGATAAGGAGATCAATCAATGGAAACAAGGTTGGCCGTATTTAAAGGAAAACAGATAAGGAAAATCCTTTATGACAATGCCTGGTGGTTTTCGGTAATTGATGTCGTGGGTGCACTGACGGACAGCTCCAATCCCCGTGATTATTGGTATAAAATGAAAATTCGGGAAAAAGATGATTCGGGGGTTGAGTTGTCGACTATTTGTCGACAACTGAAACTGGAGTCCGCAGATGGTAAACGTTATGAAACCGATTGCGCCAATACAGAAGGTATTTTCCGCATCATTCAGTCCATCCCCTCCCCCAAGGCGGAACCCTTTAAACGCTGGATGGCCAAGGTCGGCTACGAGCGGGTGCAGGAAATAGAAGATCCGGAGTTGGGAACGAAAAGGACAAGGGCGCTCTATATGGCCAAGGGCTATTCCGACGACTGGATCGAGAAGCGGATGCGGGGGATTGCCATTCGGGAGGAACTTACGGACGAATGGAAAAAGCGGGAGGTGGGGCAGGAAAAAGAATACGCCATTTTGACCTCCGAGATCGCCAAGGCCGCATTTGGTATAACACCGGGAGAGCACAAGAAAATAAAGGGGCTGAAACGGGAGAATCTTCGGGATCACATGAACGATCTTGAGTTGATTTTTTCCATGTTAGGTGAAGCAGCTACCACCGAGATAACCCGTGTGGATGACGCCCAAGGGTTTCAACAAAGCAAACAAGCCGCCCGAAAGGGCGGGGAGGTGGCCGGTACGGCCAGAGAGGACCTGGAACGGAAGACCCGCAAAAAGGTAGTTTCATCGGAAAATTATTTGACTATATCAGAGAAAAGGCAGAAGCAGTTGAAAGGGAAAGAAACCTAAAATATGAATACGAATAATAACGAGGTGACGTAATGTCGGAGCCTATCCTTCCAGCCCTTAAACCCATCCCCATTAAGGACCGGATATCCGTGGTATTTTTGGAGAAAGGCAACCTGGACGTCCTGGATGGGGCCTTTGTGTTGGTGGATAAAAACGGGGTTCGTACCCATATTCCCGTTGGCGGGGTAGCCTGCCTGATGCTGGAGCCGGGGATACGGGTATCTCATGCGGCCGTGACGCTGGCCTCGCGAGTAGGATGTCTCCTGGTCTGGGTCGGCGAGGGCGGCGTGCGCCTTTATGCCTCTGGTCAGCCCGGAGGCGCCCGGGCCGACCGGCTTCTATTTCAGGCCAAGCTGGCCCTGGATGATGATGCCCGACTGAAGGTGGTCCGCAAAATGTATGAATTGCGGTTTAAGGAAAAACCTCCGGAACGAAGGAGTATAGAGCAATTACGGGGTATCGAGGCGGTCAGGGTCCGTAAAATGTATGAACTCTTCGGCCAGCAGTATGGAGTCCAGTGGAAGAGACGCAATTACGATTATAGCGAATGGGAAAGCGGAGATCTGCCGAACCGTTGTCTGAGTTCAGCGACGGCCTGCCTTTATGGCATTTCAGAAGCAGCCATTTTGGCGGCCGGGTATGCCCCGGCCGTCGGCTTCATCCACACGGGCAAGCCCCTGTCTTTTGTTTACGATATAGCCGACCTCTTTAAATTTGAGACGGTGGTGCCGGTGGCTTTTCGGGTAGCCAAAAGAAAACCTCATGAGGCGGAAAGGGAAGTCCGCCTGGCCTGTCGTGAAACCTTTCGCCAGACCAAACTGCTTCACCGCATCATACCGGTTATTGAAGAGGTTTTATCTGCGGGAGGTCTTCCTTTCCCGAAGAGGCCGGAGGAATCGGTAGCCCCGGCCATTCCCAATAAGGAGAGCATGGGCGATGCTGGCCATCGTAGTTGAAAATGTACCCTCAAGATTGCGTGGACGGTTGGCTATCTGGCTCCTCGAAGTTCGGGCCGGGGTATATGTGGGCAATGTCTCGCGAAGGGTACGGGAGATGATCTGGACCACCGTTAAATCCGGAGTCGAGGCCGGTAATGCCGTAATGGTCTGGAGCACCAATACCGAATCGGGGTTTGATTTTCTGACCTGGGGCGCAAATCGCCGAGAACCAATTGAAATGGACGGTATCAAATTGGTCTCTTTTTTGCCGGAATTGGTCCCAGGTGAGGACTTAAAAATTGAGTAATTTTATTGGTGGAAATTTGTTCTTTGACAAAATAATATGATTTCAATGGGTTCCAGGAACTATGTTCCCCGCAAGCGCGGGGATGAACCGAAAAATTCCTACCCCCAAGGAATGGGGGAAAAATGTTCCCCGCAAGCGCGGGGATGAACCGGCGCCTGATTCGCTAAGTGCCGATTTTACAGTATGTTCCCCGCAAGCGCGGGGATGAACCGTTAATGATGTGCTGGCGGCGTTCTGGACCGTCATGTTCCCCGCAAGCGCGGGGATGAACCGGCAGCGTTGCTGGATTGCAATTTCGATCAGTTATGTTCCCCGCAAGCGCGGGGATGAACCGACGAGGATGTTTCCAGGGCTCTCTATACGGCCATGTTCCCCGCAAGCGCGGGGATGAACCGCCATGGTTCTCTTTCGGGATGCTGTTGCATTCATGTTCCCCGCAAGCGCGGGGATGAACCGACGCCGGAAAACCCGTCGAACAAGGGGCAGGGATGTTCCCCGCAAGCGCGGGGATGAACCGCGCTGGTCCGTGATCCTTTACTGGAAAGGGAAATGTTCCCCGCAAGCGCGGGGATGAACCGACGCCGGATCCGGCAATGCCGGAGAGAAGCTGATGTTCCCCGCAAGCGCGGGGATGAACCGCCGCGGTGATCTGCTC
>JACQYK010000225.1:5684-17875 GCA_016208255.1 Deltaproteobacteria bacterium
TATGTTCCCCGCAAGCGCGGGGATGAACCGCCGACCAACACGGCAGACAATGACCTGATGTTATGTTCCCCGCAAGCGCGGGGATGAACCGACTTCATCCTCTTCCGCCCCCTGGGCTTTGGCATGTTCCCCGCAAGCGCGGGGATGAACCGCTCAAAAACATTTCCGATCTGTCGGCAATGAAATGTTCCCCGCAAGCGCGGGGATGAACCGAACCAGCGGGGGAGAGCCCATGCTGACTTTCCATGTTCCCCGCAAGCGCGGGGATGAACCGCCGCCCGTGCTCATATTCAAGGTTTCCAAAGGATGTTCCCCGCAAGCGCGGGGATGAACCGAATGGAAAGAAATGTTCATAATCCTCTCTTCTATGTTCCCTGCAAGCGCGGGGATGAACCGTCGGATTCCAGCTCCACCACGGCCTGGTTGACATGTTCCCCGCAAGCGCGGGGATGAACCGTTGGCATCGGTGTTGCGTATTATAATAATTAGTAACTAAAGAATAGAAATCTTCTCAAAATGGATAGAATATTTTCAATAAAATCATAAACGCACTATAAATAGAGGATCAATTGATTATTTTTGATCAGCCGTTTTCCATAAATTTGCACTTTGCAATTTCCAATTTGCATTTTCAAATTCCGGCTTGTCCGGGTTAGGTGATTAAATGTGTAATGGAAGTGAAAAAACGAAAGATCTCTAAAACAGTATGAGTGGCCTGAAAGGTATAAAACCGATATGTTCCTCAAAGGTTTCGATATTTCCACGTCTGAAAAGGCGTGGCCCCATTGAAGCTTTTTACGCCCTCACGCCTGATGCCTAACGGTTTTATATTGCCACGAATGTAATACTTGATCTTATGAAAAATATGGATACAATTGTTTTCTGAAAAACAATAATTATGAGGAAAGGATTCAGATAATATGAGCTGGAATCGAGAAATAGAGGAGCTTCACGCCCGGTCGGCTTTAGCCCGTCAGATGGGTGGAGCAGAGAAGGTTGCACGCCAGCATGAATTCGGTAAGCTAACCGTGCGGGAACGCATCGACGCCGTTGTTGATAAAGATACCTTCCACGAAATCGGCGAACTGGCCGGGCGCGGGCAGTACGACGAGAAAGGGGAATTGAAGGCGTTCATGCCTTCGAATTTTGTTTTTGGGACGGCTGAAATCGACGGCCGGCCGGTCGTGGTTTCCGGCGATGATTTCACCGTACGAGGGGGTTCCGCCGATGCTTCCATACCGGCCAAACGCACCCGTGCCGAAGGGATCGCCTGTGAACTTCGGCTGCCCCACATCAGACTGGTGGACGGGATGGGAGGAGGTGGTTCGGTGAAGACCATCGAGATGGCCGGTCGCACCTACATACCGGAATTGCGAGGCTGGGAAATCGTGGTTGAACATCTGGCGGTAGCGCCATCCATATCCCTGGCTCTTGGGTCGGTGGCCGGTATCGGCGCCGCCCGGGTCGCCACCAGTCATTATTCCCTTATCGTCGGTAACAGCGCTCAGATGATGATTGCCGGGCCGGCCCTGGTGGACTGGGCCAACCTGGGAACGGTATCCAAAGAAGAGCTGGGGAAGGCACGGATCCATACCAGAAACGGCGCTATCGATGATGAGGTAAAAACCGAGTCGGAGGCCTTCGAAAGGGTGCGCAGGTTTCTTTCCTATCTCCCGAGCAGCACGGATGAACTGCCGCCTTTGATAGAGACCAAGGACCCTGCGGAAAGACAAGAGGAAAAGCTGTTGAGCCTTGTTCCCAAAGATCCCCGTAAGGTTTACAGGATGCGGGCCATTATTGAATCGGTCGCTGATCAGGGGTCTTTTTTTGAGATCGGAGTCAAATGGGGCCGCTCGATGATCTGTGGTTTTGCCCGTTTGGGCGGCATTCCGGTGGCTATTTTTGCCGAGGATCCGTTTTTTTACGGCGGCGCCTGGACGGCGGATTCCTGCCGGAAATTAACCCGTTTTATTGATCTGGCCTCCACCTTCCATCTGCCTCTGATACACCTGGAGGACTGCCCCGGGTTCTTAATCGGCAAAGAGGCGGAACAGGCGGGGACCATTCGTTTCGGCTCCCAGGCGCTGGCGGCTCTGGGACAGTCATCGGTTCCCTTCTGCTGCGTTGTGATCCGCAAGGCCTTTGGAGTGGCCGGTGGGGCCAATCACAAACCCGGCAGTCATCATTTTCGCTACGCCTGGCCGTCCGGTGACTGGGGCTCTTTGCCGATCGAAGGCGGCATCGAAGTGGCCTATAAGGCGGAACTTGCGAAGGCTGATGATTATGACACCCACCTGGCCGGGATTAGAGACCGGCTCAACCGGGTCCGGTCCCCGTTCCGATCGGCGGAATTCTTTGAAATCGAAGAGATCATCGATCCGCGGGAAACGCGTCCGATACTCTGTCGTTGGGCGCGTCTAGCCAGAAAGGCGACCCGGCCCGGCCGCCATACCTTCACCTTTCGGCCTTAAGTTCAGCAGATAATCTTTTTTCTGATGATTGGGGAGAAGAAGTCACTGGTTAAAAGACGAATCCTTAAATAGCCATTCCTGTTAACCGCTCCCTTCCAAGGGGAATCCTCAATTGTCTTTGTGATGGAGCAAAATTTCCCCTTCACAAAAAGCAATTTCTTCCTGTAACTGTTGGAAGCGGGTTCCGATGACTATGGAAACGTTGGTCATAACCCGATATCCAATCAGTGCGTTGGTCTCGAAAATTTTCTGTAAACAATTCTTCTTAATTTCAATGAGTCGACAGCTCTTGGAGGAACAATAACCTGAAAGCCTGTATTTAAAGGGGGGAACAAAACTAGACCACCCAAATACTTTTCCCGAAGAAATGGTGGTTACAATCGTTTCTTCTGAAGAGTCACTTCCCGGTAATTCGAAACGTAAGTCCACCTTCCCTTCGATTACCGCCCATAGAAAAGCCGCATCTTCCCCTTCGCTAAAAAGTTTTTTACCCTCATTAAAGGTGATTATTCGGCAGCAATCGTTTACGGTATCGAGTTGTTGCTGATCCAGCCCTTTAAATATTTCTACCTTGCTCAAAAGATCACTCTGGTTCATAACGACCTCCTAATTTTTCTGTTCATTAAATCCTGGGATTGTATGATTTGGGTAAACACAAATTATTGCACTGTTCATTAATTTTAAGTCCGATATCCTGTATGTCAAGGGGAAGCACCCTGATTTACATACGAATTTCAGCGCGATCCTCCAAGCCGATTCTCTGACAGCCTGGCTGGATTGACTTATTGCCGATAAGATCCTCTCGACCCTTACCGGACCCAATCATAGATTTCCCTCATTTCCCGTTTCGTAAAAGCCGGCCTATTTACCGGTTCTAAGAACCCCTGGCAGGATGTCTTCCCATTCAGGCAAGGCCGGATCTGATTGTTCGGATCGTTGACCGCAGCCTCCGCATACGTAGTGATATGATCCCCAACCTCCTTACCGGATAATTATGAGGTTTCCTGACTCTGAGACTTCGTTCCTGTCTTTTGATCCTTTTTCATATAAAGCAAGGGTGGCCGCGACCTGGGTCCGAATTTTCTCCTTTAAACCCGCCGGTTCCAGGACGCAGGCATTCGGCCCCCAGCCCAAGACCCAGTATTTGACCTCCTCGGTTCCAGCCACTTCAGCTTCGAATATCAGGGAGTCGTCTGCCTGGGGCTCTAATTGTTGGCCCACATGCCATATTTTTTCCTTGATGTATCCGGCCACCTGAGAAGAAAACCATATTTTAACCGGCGTCTTTGAAAACACGCATCATATCCCGGCTGAAGTTAAAGGCCGGTCAATCCCTTCGACTCATCCGGGAGCATCAAAACTCCTATGATGAAAAGGCCATAGAGGTTTTTGCCGATCTGGTGGTTTAAAGGCCTGTCTCCCCGGAAATTAGAGAACCATTGCTTTCTCAAAGCCGATCTGGTAAAAATATTGTCAGAAAAACCGAACCTTTACAAATATTGGCCTAAAAGGAGATATAACCTGGTAAAGGAAGACTGAAAACCCCAGGACCTTAAAAAGGAATTGGGGTTTTATTTTTTGGAGGATCAAGTTTAGCACGGATTTCACGGATGGCATGGCCGACTATTGACTAAGGGAAAGGACCCTAATGATTTTGCAATAATTCTTGCTGGGTTAGCCAAACTGCGGAATAGGAATTATCATGGGATAAGAAATAAGGCAACAAAAATACCGAAGATGGATTTAAGGATTGCCAAGTTGCGGAAAGAAGACTGGGAAAAGAGAAATTCGTTATGAAAAGAAAAACCAATTTTGATCGATACCTTAGAGAGCAATTAAAGGATAAAGACTTTGCCGATCGCTTTAAAAAGGCCGGTCGGGCCTGGGATGTAGCCCTGCAATTGACCGCCCTGCGGAAAAAGGCCGGCCTGTCCCAAAAGGAATTGGCCAAAAGGATAGGGACCTCCCAGCAACAAATAAGCCGACTGGAATCCACCTCCTATGAAGGCCATTCCTTGAGCATGCTGCGACGGGTAGCGGAAATACTGGGAGCCACGGTTAAGGTGGAAATTCAGTATAAGCACGGTCCGGAACCATTTATGGTTGCCGAGAAAAAAGCCGATTTCGGGATCAAGGATAAAAATAAAAAATTCAACAGGAAGGGGTAAGGGGGATCATGGAACAGTTAATCCCTCTGGAGGTTATCGAACGGAAAACTTTCTTAATTCGGGGGAAAAGGTCATGCTTGATCGGGATTTGGCTGTCCTTTATGGAGTGAAGACCAGGGTGCTGAATCAAGCTGTTCAGCGAAATATTAAACGATTTCCGGAAGCTTTTATGTTTGCCCTGACCTGGGGGGAGATCCGGAACATATCACAAATTGTGATAAGTTCGAAGATAAAACACGCCCCAAAGGAATTGGAGGAAAGGATTGAAGATCATGATGAAAAAATCACCGCCATTTTCCAGGCCCTCCGCCATCTCATGGCCCCACCGGAGGGAAGTCAATCAAATAATGAAACAGTCTCGGGGGAAGATGAGGGATTAACGCCTTTAACGTTAAATATTCAATAGGCTTAAATATTAGAAAGGGGCATGATTATGAAAAAAAGGAACGGAGCCAAAAGGGTAATGGCGGAAGAAGCCATCGGAAATGTGAAATCCGGTCAACGTATTGTCATCCCCCTCTATAGCGGACTTCCTCAGACCCTCATAGAGGTTCTTGTGGCAGACCATAGACGACTCAGGGATGTGGAGATTATAAGCGGCATTCAGATGATTTATCCTTTCTTGGAGGATGGTCTTGAAGAGTCATTTTCTTTCAGAACATGGCAGTGTACACCAGCAATACGTCATCATCTCAAAAAAGGAACCGTTAAGTTTATTCCCATGCGACAAGGAGATGCGGTCAAAGTCTTCTCCAAACGGGGCCCATGGCCTGTGGATTTAGCCATGATTCAGGTCAGCCCACCGGATCTGCATGGGTACTGCAGTCTGGGGGTCTCCATCGGCCACACTCTGCCCTTGGCCTTAGAGTCGGATATGGTGATTGCCGAGGTTAATCCCCGTATGCCGCGTGTTCTGGGAAACAGTTTTATCCATCTCTCCCAGATCGACTTTATTGTGGAGTCCGAAAGGGATCTTCTGGAGCTCCCTTCGGGTGGAAAACCCGGTGAAAAGGAGTTGGCCGTTGGAGCTCATGCCGCAGAGCTCATTCCCGATGGGGCCACCCTTCAAATCGGCATCGGCGCTATTCCTGAAGCAGTCTTGGATTGCCTTACGGATAAAAAGGACCTTCAGTTTTTTGGCACGGGAATGGATAAGATTGTGGAAATGGTGGAGAAGGGAGCGGTGAGGATCGGGCAAGGCCCATCCATCAGAGTTACGGAGATGGGGGGCACCAAAAAGCTTTTTGATTTTGTCCACAACAATCCTCTGGTGGAAGGGCGGACACTTCCCGAGACCATTAACCCCAATGTGATAGGCAAGATCCCCAGATTCTGTTCCATTATCTCAGCCCTTGAAGTTGACCTTACGGGCCAGATTAATGCAGAGACTATTAAGGGGAAGCAGTTTAGTGCCATCGGGGGGAGTTTCGATTTTGTTCAGGGGGCCCTCTTTTCTGAGGAGGGTTGCTCGATCATTGCTATGGCCTCGGCTACACCCGACGAGAAGATCTCCCGAATTATCCCTCAACTCGCCCCGGGGGCGGCCGTCACCACCCCGAGGCATTCGGTTCAATATATTGTCACGGAGTACGGCGTGGCCGAGATCTGGGGACGATCTTTGCAGGAGAGGGCTAAGGCACTTATCAATATCGCCCATCCCAAGTTTAGGGATGAACTTGCTGAGGAGGCGAGAAAGCTTTTTTAAGAGGGAGATATCAATTTCTCACGCCTTCAGAATCTTTCTTATGCTCAGCGCTTTCTCCAGCGAGGGCGGCATTTTCATTTCCTGGAATTCGAGGATGGCGAAGTCGAGGTGGGCAATGGCTTCGGCTTGCTCTTTAGAGTATTGCTGCAGGAGCAACTCAGCCAATGGTATTGAGGTCATTCAGCTTCCGAGCCAGCGCCAGGGCTTGAGCCAGGATCTTGAGGCGTGAAGGCAAAATTCCCGGTATGTGGGGCGCAACAGCCCCAAGAGCCATGTCGGCAAAGGCGCGCTCTTTGGTATCAGGCCCGGCATGACGGTCGGCACGGTCGGCCCATTCTTTCCATAAGGGAGCAGTCCAACCAGTAGCAGAACTTTCGGTGAAAATCAATCAGACCCCTGACCCGGGCGTTTGGTATAACTTATTGTAAAACAGTTATTTTTATTCGTAAGAATGATTTTCCTCCTTGCATTTCTAAAGAAATAGGGGAAAAACTTATTGAATTTTGCAAGGTTGGCTTTGGAGGTTGTGCTGGAGAAAATGTTTTTTAAAAATCGGCCTCCGTTCTCCCGACCCGGAAGCATTTCTCTCCCAGACTTCCAACCCTTGACGGCACACAAACTTATTTGCTTGATTTTTTTGTCAGCACCGAGACCGGACCTGTATTCGTGGGCGACACGGATCAACCCGAGCTTATCGGTCAAGATGGCGATGAGGTCATTGTCACAAATAATTTTGCCGCCGAGGTCTCCTTTTTCGAACGCAACGGCAGTGTGACGTTGCCGGCGAGTGCGGTGCCGGAGCCGGGCTCAGGCATACTGCTGGGGATTTCATTCGCGGGGTATATGGCTTCGCAGGTCCGGCGGCGACTAAAGGGTCGCGGGAAGGAGCCCGCCTAACGGCCGCCAAGTACGGCGTTTTCAGAAGTTCGCTAACATATTCAGGCTGGGTCTCGGCTCACATATTTCCGAGTAGCGAATCGAGCCTGCCAAAGATGTCGGCAAACGTGATGTTGTGATCATGCGGGGGGCCGGAGGCCGGAGTTGGTTTTTTCAATCCCGCCTCTCACGGGATTGAAAAAAAATAATTCTCTCTGCGATCTTTTAGGAAGTTTTAATTATAATGGACATGTAAAAAGTCGTCACCAAGCCTGCCCCGGAATGTATTTATCCGGGGGCGAAAGCCGGGGTCCAGGGGGCTTCTAACCTTTTAAAATTCCTGGATTCCGACTTTCGTCGGAATGACGAAAAAAGGCTTTCGGCGACTTTTTACGGTTTCATCAATTATTAAATTTCGTACTTCTTACGGCGGCGCCAGAGGGTGGCCTGATCGACACCCAGGATATCGGCCGCTTCTTGTAATGACCTGGTGGCGGCCAGGATTCGGCGGATGTGTTGGTCCTCGATTCTTTCTAAGGTCAGGGGGTCACCTATTTTGGGCAGGGATTCCTTTGGGGCGAGATTTTCATCCAAGGCATCCTGAAAATTACTGACCCCGAAGACTTTGTGGCCTTCGGTCTCCAGGCAAACCGATAAGGTCTTGCGGATATTGACTTCGTCATCCACCACCAGAATTTGCAAAGTCTGGTTCATGCCTGTTTTTCCCTTTTCCGGAAGATAATCTTGATCGGACACAGGGTGAATCTGAAATGTTCCCGGAGCTGATTGGTCAAATAGCGCTGATAGGAGAAATGGATGTTTTCCGGATAATTGGCAAAAAAGACAAAGGTGGGCGGTTTGACTTCGACCTGGGCGGCATAGTAAATCTTGACCCGCTGGCCGCCCCGTAACGGCAGGGAGTGCCCGGCTAAAATAGTTTTCAAGGCCTGGTTCAAAGGGCCGGTATCCACCCGTCGGGTGTACTGCCGGTAGACTTCGTGGATGGTATTCAGGAGTTTTTCCCTTCCCAGGCCGGTTTTGGCGGAGAGGGGCAGAACGGGGGCGAAGGCAAGATATTTGAGGTGGTAACGGATGTCCTCCAGAAATTGTTTTTTATTTTTCAGATCTTTTTCGATCAGGTCCCATTTATTGACGGCGACGATGACCCCCTTGCCTTTCTCGAAGGCCAGCCCGGCGATGCGGGCATCCTGGTCGGTCACTCCCTGGGTGGCATCCAGAAGTATAACGGCCAGGTCGCATTGATCAATCCCCTTGATGGCTCCGAGAACGGAAAATTTTTCCAACCGCTGGGCCACACGGGCCTTGCGACGGATCCCGGCCGTGTCGATCAGGAGATATCTCCGATCCTTGTATTCAAAAGGGGTGTCAATGACATCCCGTGTCGTTCCCGGTTCGGGACTCACCAAAACCCGTTCAAATCCTAAAATGGAATTGACCAAAGAGGATTTGCCCACATTCGGGCGGCCGATAACCGCCAGACGGATCCGTTTTTCCGCTTCAGTTTCTTCCTCGGTGGCGGGCAGTCTGGAAAGAATGACTTCCTTGAGGTGTTCCACCCCCCGTCCATGAAGGGCTGAAACCGGAAGGATGGTTTCCAGGCCGAGACGAAAATAATCCGCCAGGCCTTCCTCCAATTGGGGGTTATCGATTTTATTGAGGGCATAGATGACCGGTTTGGAGGTCCGTCGCAGTCGCCTGATGACCTGTTCGTCGGCCGGGGTCAGGCCGGTTTTGCCGTCGCCGACAAAAACGATCAGGTCGGCCTCTTCCAGGGCCATTTCAATCTGTTCCCGCAATCCTTTATCCATCTGGCCTTTCCGGTCCCATTCAAACCCGCCGGTATCCACCAGAGAAAACGTTCTTCCTTCCCAGGTCACCTCCTGGTAATTCCGGTCCCGGGTAACCCCGGGCTGGTCGTCGACGATGGCCTTTCTCCTTCGGATCAGGCGGCTAAAGAGAGACGACTTGCCTACATTGGGCGCGCCGACGATGGCTACGATATATCCCATGGATGAATCATTTTAGACTGAATTGACCTAATTTTAAATAACTTAGGATCGATATTAGCACAGGTCGGTCTATAATCCGTTTTTACGGTAGGGCGACATTTACATCCTGCCCGAGTCCGTCAGCTAACCTCGCAGCCGGGAAGGGTGTATTGATGAAACTTATTGTTCTTTCTCTGCTCAACATCGGTCTGGTCGTTCTCTTCCTCTATTTATTCAGACAGCGCAATCTCCTGTCCTATTCCCAGGGGGGCCGGATCTGGCTCACCTTCCTGGCCATAGGGGTCATTACCTTGATGGATGAGTTCACCTCCATCTTTTACGTCCCGGCCGAGGCCTACCGTTTTATCGGCTTGAGCGCCATCCCCTTTATTGTCATCACCAGCCTACTCATCCGCTTTATCAGCACCCGGCTGACCGAAATTGCCGAGATCCTCGAACATCATCAGCTTATCGGAGGAGGGGTCTATTCTTTTTCCTATCTGGTCCTGGGCCCAATGGTCTCCTTCGTGGCCGTGGCTTCGATCATGGTCGACTACATCCTCACGGCCTGTATCTCGGCCGTCAGTGCGGTCTTGAACGCCACCTCCTTTTTTCCCCTGGGTTCATCGACCGCGATGGTCGTCGTCCTGGCCATCATCTGGTTCGTGGCCAGCTTGAATATCCTGGGGATCAAGGAAAACGTCCGCTTCACCTTCATGATCTTTATCGGCGCCGCCTTCATCATGATCAACCTGATCGCCTCCGGTCTTTTAAATTTAGACCTGGGATCATTGGGTCAATTGCGCCTGGCGACTTCTCAAGCCGTCAAACAGATCAACGCCGGCTCTTTTATTGGCGATTATAGCCGTTTCATTTCAAGTATCGCCTTCTGTATCCTGGCTTACTCCGGGGTGGAATCGGTCCTCCAGACCGCCGGATTTGTCCGGAGCTGGAAAGAGATCCGCAAGGCTTACCTATTTCTGGCCTTGACGGTCGGGGTGGTTACGCCTTTAGTCTCCGTCCTGGTTCTATCGACCGGCATCGACTTCAAGGCCCACGAAGGCGACCTGATCACCCATTACGCTACCTTGCTCAGCGGCCTCCCCTTCGGGTTTATGGCCAGCGCCGTCTTTTTTTCCATCATTATTTTTCTTACCAGCGGGAGTCAGACGGAGCTGGCCAATATGTACGCCCTGGGACTTCTGGCCTCCTTTTGCATCAACATGGGTTCGTTGATCCTCTACCGGTATTTCAAGGGCAAGGCCGAGGGGATGACCTATTCCACCAGCCGTCTGGGCACCCTCATCCTCTGGATCATACTGGTCAGTTGTTTTATTTTCCTGGCGGTGGATAAACCCCGGGCCACCCTGCTCTGGGGTTCGGTGACCGGGGTGATGCTCCTTCTGGGATTTTGGGTGGCCAGGAAACGATCTCCGGAAACCAAAGAGATCGAACAGGGTGAAAATGAAATGGCTATGATCCTTTATCTGGCCGAGTCCGAGAAACGGGATATTCATCTTTTCTTTAGGAGATCTCAGGAAGCTGAAAAGACCGAACCCAAGGATAATGAAGCCTATATTACTTTTTATTCCCCGAGGGTGGGAGGGCTCCCTCCCAAAACGGTGCCGAATCAATTTCGTTTCCCTTTGTTAAAAATCAGCCTGTTTCATCGCCTGGTGGCCCTGCTTCGAGTGGTGGAATTTGAAATGGCCGATCGGCAGATAACAGTGCATTTGGGCTGGCCCATGTCTTCCTGGTGGGAGCGACTGTCTATCGGGGTTATGGTTTTCAATCTTATGAAGCTGCCGAGACTATTTCCTGTTTTCGATTTCGAAATACTTTATAACCGTGACCCGACGTCGGTTCCCGCAACAATCCACTCTTCTCCGAAGGGAGAAGTTGAAAGGAGGAAAGATCATGAAACTTTTTAATGCAAACTCCTCGGGCAAAATCAGTGTTCCAATCCTGGTTTTGATTGTTCTGTTATCGGTTTCGGTGTTGCTGGTGATCGTCACTCAATTCAAAGGGGTCCACCTTTCCCTGGAGGATTATTTCGGAGTTCAAATTAAGAAGCTGGAACTTCTCTCCCGGATGCAAATAAACCTTTTCAAATCCGTGGAAGCCGAGAAAATGGCGGTCACCGCTGACACCGACGAATCTTCCAAGACCTTTGCCGACCAGTCCCTGCAAAAGTCAGACGCACTGGAGCGTGATCGGCAGGAACTCGGTCTCCTGATTAAAAAAGATCCTACGGAACGGGAGATCGATCTGCTCAAGGAGTTTGATCGCTTCTGGGTGGAGTTTCGCAGCATTGACCGTGAGCTTCTTGAGTTCGCCGTTAAGAATACCAACCTTAAAGCGGCCCAGCTTTCTTTCACCAAAGGCCGGGAGGCCGTTAAGAAATTTGAAGCAGCCATGGAAGAGGCCATAGCCTTGCCGTCAGGCAAAGAAGATCTCCAAAGGGAAGGCCTGATTTGTAAGGCCCTGGTGGCCGGGATCAAGATCCATGACCTCCACGCCCCGCATATCGCCGCCGTCAATGATGAACAGATGGACAACATTGAAAAGGAAATAAAACAAAATGAAGCCGTCATTGCCCGAGCCTTGGCGCGGTTGACCCCCCCCATCCCCGAAAAAGAGCGTGCTGCCTTGCAGAAGGCTAAAGCGGCTTATGATGAGCTTTCCAAAGTCACCGCTCAAGTGCTCGATCTTTCCCGTCAGAATACCAACATCAAATCTTTTGAACTGTCCCTGGGCCGGAAACGAAAAATAACCGCCCAATGCGATGAAATTTTAAAAAGTCTGGAAGAAGCGGTCCGGAGCCGATCCTTTAAGGCGACGCGGTGAGCGGCAAGGAATCGCCCGGACTATTTTCTCCTAACAATCGAAATCAAAAATCTGATGAGATCAATTGTGATGAAATCATGAAAGAGCGTCATTCCCGCGAAGGCGGGAATCCAGA
>JACQYK010000170.1:0-11573 GCA_016208255.1 Deltaproteobacteria bacterium
AAAAAAATCAACTACTAATTATTTCCCTTAAAACATTATTTGACCATCGTTCAAAGGGTATAGATTTTCAAGCCGAATGCGGGCCACGATCGGATTGACATCAAATATATCCGAAAGAGTCTTTTCCGCCGCTTCCCGTTGGGACGGATCTACACAATCAATTTTCATCACCCCCTTCTTAATTAAAAATGAGCTCAAGGCCTCCCGCACCAACTTCCCGGGAAGGAGCAAAGGGCCGATCACCATATTAGCCTGCACTTCCCACCAATTGCCGTCATATCCCTTCCCTCCTGAGCCAGAGAGACCTTCGATGGCTTCTCCGCGACAAAGAATCATTAGTTTCCCTGGACTGACTTCCTCCCCAAAGAGCAAAGTAGGAGCCTCCCCTAGGGCGAAAAGATGGGCGTGGAGCAGTCCGTGACCGGCTTCATGGGCCAGCGTGGTATTGATCCGGTGTTGAGCCGCGCGACTACTTTCTTCCGCGAGTGATTCGGAAATTGCTATCTTCCTGACCCCATTAGGGCCGAATTCAGTAAGACCTATTATCCCAGGAGGGAGCTCTTCATAAACCGGGACAATTTTAAATCGTTTTTCAATAAACCGATCGATCCGGACAGGACTGGGAGAAGTGGGAAATAATTCATATTTTCTCAATTCCTCGAAACATAAAATTTCCACATCTTCCTTTGAGAAAAAAGGCTGCTCAGCAAATTTGTTCGATCTTGTTTTATAGATTTTCATTTTTTCTTGGATGGCGCGGAGATCTCTTCAATTAATTCAAGTAATTTTTTGGCGCTTATTTTATCATTAACCACCTTTCGAAAAGCTACCCCGTAAAGCGGCTCAGCCGCGGCCATACGCTTTAGATCTTTAACCGGTGGTCGGGTGTCATAGGCCTTCAAGTCTTTCAGGGGGATATCCAAAATCCTGGCTAATCCTCCTAAAACTTTGTCCGAGGGATACCGGTGTCCCAACTCAATATCAGAAAGGAATGGCGCGGAGATCTTCAACTTTTTGGCCAGTTCCCTTAGCGATAAATCTTTTTCCTCCCGTAATTCCCTTATATATTCCCCAAGGGTTTTCATAAATCTCCATTCTTATTTTTTACTGATGTAAGCTTAACATGCTAACAATGTTCTGTCAAGCGTTTTTTAATTCTTCTCGGATCATAATCTAACTGAGTGTATCAACAGATTTTTTTAAAAGGGTGGAGTTCTGGTGGCGTCCACATCCCACACAGTTCACCTCTTCAATAATTCCAAGAGGGTAAGCAATTTATAAAGTTATAACTCGGTCGATAATTGTGCTTGCGTCTTGGGCAATAGCGCGCTCTAACAAGTCGGCTTCCGCGTGAGCCTTAGCAGAGCCTTCAGCTAAATCCGCGATAACCGACTCTTCAGTGGAACCTAGCCGAACTACCTCAAAGTTAGCCACGTCTTTGCTGTCGATTTCCGGCACACTCGACCCAAAAGCTAAGGACTTAATAAGAGGACGACCCAATTTTAAATGGGACATAGCTATGATTAGGTACCCGGCATGTATGCTTGGATTTCTGCTTGGTGCCACGCGGATAACATGATTTGAAACGACCTGATTATCGAGTGCACCAGTTGCAAGGATGGCGGTCCCGATGATGCCATATACTTGCCCAGAACTCGGAATAAGAATCCATCCGCTTTTGACACGGCCATGAAATTCATCGCCAAAGCGGCAATCAGCAAACCGTTTTGTCAAGTCTGGTGAGACTTCCAACAGATCCGCACTATCGCGGTAAACGACGCCGTCCTCGGCAGAGATGCGTCTATAACGGCCAGGCACCCAAATTTCGTATCCGGCCTCTCGAACAGTCGTAAATCCCTTACCGTGTTTTGCGAGGTGACGATGGATGGCGATACTGCCGGGGTTATAGAAGGAAGCATCAAGCCGGCGGCGTTCGCTAAGAAATGCACTGGAAGCCTTCACGGAGAATCCCTGTTCTCCCCAATTGTTAATCTTGAGCGGTCCTAACGCTTTCTCAAAATGAGCTTCGGCTTCAAGAGTAAGGCGGTGTCCATCATTTCGCAACTCGAGAATCCGATTGAGGCGTCGGTTAAAATCAGAAGCGGTAGAGCGATCGACTTTAGGGATTGGCAGTTCTTCCAGATGGGATGTTTCTAAGTGCTTTATTATGTGGCCATATTGTGCGCTTGTGGTCATGGCGCGGACCTGTGAGGCCCGTAGGTAAGCGTATATCCAGCCCTTATCCTTCTCATCGATTGCATCAACACGCAAAAGATCATTTGAAATCATCATTCCGGAATGAGCTGCACTCAAAACCGTTGATCGACCTACACTACCGGAACAGGTGACAACAATTTGTCCTTCGCGAGACATGCATAGGTCTGCATCCTTGGTGTGATTGGCGGAAACATATTTCCTTGCTATTGGGCGAATATCGAAAACCTGGGTTGCGGCCAAAAATGCTACCCCAAACTCAGGTGCAACTATAATTCCCTTTGCCCGTCCAGGCTTCCAGACTTTAGCAATTTCTTTTAATGGGAGCCATCTGCTGTGCTTACTTTCGATAGCAAGGCGAAAACCAAAGCCGGAGGATAGATATGTCTCGGCCTCCATGCGCCGATCACCAACGAAAAGAATCGACGAAGGCATAGCAGCCCAATTAAGAATGTGGAAAGGCCATGCGACTTTCGGCTTCGGGGGTGGCGCGACTAGTCTTGCTCGGAGAGCCATCTACAAAACTCCTGAGCAATCTGAAGGGTGTTATCGTCGAGCACCTTACGCCGCGAGGCCTGCTTGCGGTAGACGGGAGTGTTTCCTGTCCATTCCTTGATCTGCTCTTCAACTTCCTCGACAATCTCGTTGCCTTTACGGTCTCTGACATATATTGTATTCCCGCGCTTGTCGTGGCCGATATGATTCGCCACAGCCATAAACACAGAATAGTCGTTGATCCTGCCCGCAGCTTGCTCAACAGCTATCAGATTTTCCTCCTTGCGCTCTAATACTAGGATGCTGGTTTGGATGCTAACAAAGGGCTGAAATGTGTCGGCGTGAAGGTCGATGCTTGCTAAAACCCGCGTGTTACGTAAGATCCAATCGCGGACATATCCCAGTCCCGGAGATCCAAGAATGCCGTCTGGTAGGACGATCGCTGCGCGACCGGTACCGGGTTTCAGAAATTTGACGCACCTTTCGATGAATAAAATTTCTGGCGGCTGGGATTTTTGAATTGAGTCGGCCATTGTCCAATGATCGCCTGATTTGTTGTAATTCCACACGTGTCCAAGGTCATACCGTTCAAGAATAGCTGGATCAGTTACAGGGATTTTAGAACCGAATGGAGGATTTGTGAATAATAAGTCTACTTTCCCAATTATGTCGCGCTTGCGCAGGTCAGATTCCCACATGGCTGGGGCTTCGAGCGAGTTAGCCTGGAACAGTCCTCCAGCCCCGTCGTTATTCATTACCATGTTCATCTTGCTGGCTTTTACTAACTCGGGGTTAAAGTCCATGCCAATTATATGTTGGTCCGCGAACTTACGAATGCGTTCCCCAATTGCGCTTTCGGCGCGTTCAAGTTTGTTACCCCACTTAGTCATTTCAGCTTGACGGATTTTCTCGATTACGTGATTCATCGCCGTAATAAGGAACCCTCCTGTACCGCAAGCGGGATCGAGAATTAACTGTTTCTCACCTGGGTCGAGCATAGCTACCGCCATGCGACAGATATTACGAGGGGTGAAGAATTCACCTCTGTCACCACGAAGATTGGAACCTACAATCTCTTCGTAGGCCCGACCTTTTACGTCGATATCGCTTTCAAGAAGCGAGTACATCTGCAGTTGAGTCACCAGATAAGCGAGGACCACAGCCTTCAGTTCGATCGCCTCGGGCTGTTTGAAGATAGTTGGGTAATCTTCTTTTACATGTGCAAACAGGGATTGGATGCGCTTC
Organism: Deltaproteobacteria bacterium; assembly: GCA_016208255.1. Taxonomy (GTDB): domain Bacteria; phylum Desulfobacterota; class RBG-13-43-22; order RBG-13-43-22; family RBG-13-43-22; genus RBG-13-43-22. Next base: position 3,955 of record JACQYK010000170.1, read on the forward strand.
TGTACTTTGAGCGGGCCATTGACTCCATGCCGCTCGTTAGCAGCAGTAAAAAAATCAACCTCGTCATTATGCCGCTCATCATAGATCTTGCAAAAAATCAGCTTCAGTAGCTCCCAAAAAGCTTGGGGCTTCTGCAAACCTTGGTTGCCTGCAATGTAATTATGACAGCGGCGAAAGGCAAATAAGAGGGCATCGGAACTAGCGGGCTTTAGCTGATCGAAACGAGGCCGGTCAACTTCTTCATCTTCTCGGCCAAACTCAGGTAGGTCGGGAACTTCTTCTACCACAACCCTGCCATCTTTAACTATGCGCCGATAACAGAATCGTTCAATGCCATTGGTCCACATGCCGTAATCTACATTCGGGCACGCGGCCATGTAGCTTTGTAACTGGCCCACTCCATCTTTCTTGTCAGCTGACTTGACCGTTGGAGCCTTACATTCTACTATGATGTGCGCTTTTTCTTGCTCGTGCTGCGTTTGTGGGGGGAAGATCACTAGATCAGCCCGGGGTTTTCGTGTCCCGACACGGACGGTAAATTCCGCCTCTATATCAGATTTGGCATAGTGGTATTCACGGACTAGCGACTTTGCAATTTCCTGACGGACATACTCCTCAGCCGTGTCTTGACGTTGGGTTCGACCATCAATGAAATCGAGGATTTTGCCTTGGCCAATAATGATCGCATGAACTCCAACATCTGTATCTATGGTCATAAATTAAACTCTTTCTTTTGAGAAGACTTTGATTCTGACCAGAGCTCTAAGCTAGACCCTAATCGGAGGGAACAAAATAGATTGCGTCCTCACCCTGGCTTCGACCTTTAAATAGACAATATCAAAGCCATAAGCTAATAACAACTAATAATTCAACCCAGACGGGTTGTCGTAAAAATAGATAAAATTTCAAATAGTTATATTATTATCCCTTCAGACAACTTTCCCCTCCTTTCTCCTTCTTACCCTCCTTGTTATTCTGAAAATACATAAACAAATTAAGGAGGGTTTATGTCCAAGAAAAACTTTATCAAAATAAATTGCCTCAGGCTCTACCGCAAAAAGCACGGGCTTTCTCAAAAAAGAACGGCCTATCTCATGGGTTTAAAAACCGCCTCGGCCCTTTCCCACTACGAAAGAGGAGATAAAGTCCCCGGCCTTAAGAATGCCCTCAAACTAGAGATTGTCCTGCACACTCCTGCGGCTTTCTTATTCCGGGAACTTAACCGGGAACTAAAGAAAGAGATCGAGGCCCGAAGAAAAAAATGGTCTTAACCAGATGATTAAAGTGCCAATGGAGCAATCAACCAATCAAATCAAAATCCGGGACTTGAGAGACGGAGATTGGTATTGGATTCACCGGGCTGTGATCCGGGATTATGTCCCTAAAATGGGATCGATAGGCTTGGTAGTGTACAATTTCTTGGCTTCCTTGGCTGATAGCAGCCAGCATTGCTTTCCTTCCCAAAAATACATGGCCGGGTGCATAGGTTACTCCAGGGCGACGATCAATAAGACGATCAAGCGGCTGGAAAGGATCGGCTTAATCAAGATTCAGAAACGGGACCGCTATCACTGCGTCTATTCCCTGCTTAAGGTCAGATGTAAAGCAGGAGAAACCCAGATGTCAACTGGAGGAAACTCAGATGTCAAATATTTTGACACTAACGATAATAAGATAACAAGAATTAATAACGATATCGATAGATTAAAAATTAATAAATTGAAATCTATGACTTTTAAAGGATTTGAACCCAAAACTAAAGAAGAACTATTGGCCTTGGATCTAGCCCAGGGACTAAACGATTTTCCCGGCCTTCCCTTGTACCTCTCCCTGGCCAAAAAGTATCCAGAAGCCTTGTTAAGAATGACTTTGTCCGAGGTGAAGGGTATCCCGGCCAAAAATATCAAGAAGAGCCGAGGGGCCTTGTTTAATTATCTCATTCAAAAACATGCCTGAAAACAATCTTCACATTTTAGGGATCAATCCGGGAACCAAATATACTGGTTTTGCCATCTTCTATGGTCCGGAACTCCGTGATTGGGGAGTCAAAGGCTTTAAAGGAAAATGGTCCAAGGAAAAGCTGAAAAAAATAAAGGAGTCTATTACCGGCCTGATTAATCAGTACAGCATTAATACCCTGGCCATCAAAAAGCTTCATCCCGCAAGGTCATCGGCCAATCTCAAAAAGCTGGTAGCCGAGATAGAAAATCATGCCCGGGAAAAGGGCCTGAAAATCTTCTCCTACTCCCTGAAAGAACTGGAGACCTACTTTTCCAAAGAGAAAAAGATCAATAAGAAGACCCTGGCCGAATTGATGGTCAAGGATTATCCCATCCTTTACCACGATTTTGAGAAGGAACAAAAAAGCAAGAACCCCTATTTCTCCCGCCTCTTTGAAGCCGTGGCTTTGGCTTCGGCCTGCTACTCGCAAAAACGAAAATAAATATTAATTTAAACAACCGGGCGGGAGAGACATCTGCCCTTCCCGTTCGATAAAAATACCATGAGTAAAAAATACACCAAAGTCCTGGCCATCGATCCGGGGACTCGCTACATGGGCATCGCCCTTCTGGAAAAAGGGATACCCATTCACGTCGGAGTCAAAACTATCAAAACCCGGATGTCACCCCATGAGACCCTGAAGGCCGGGCGCAAAATCGTCCTGCGCCTCATCAAAGACTTCCGGCCCCAGGTCCTGGCCGTGGAGAAGACCTTTTTTGCCAATAACCGCAATTCCTCGCTCCTCAATGTTTTAGGTGATGAGATCAAGGCCATCGGAAAAAGAAAGAGGCTCAAAGTGATCTGCTATGCCCCCAATACTATAAGAAAGGCCCTCTGCGGTAATGGCCGGGCCAGCAAGGAGGATGTGGCCAGGGTGCTGGTTTCCAAGTTTCCGGACCTGAAGGTTTATCTCACCCAGGACCGGAAATGGAAGGAGCGGTATCACCAGAATATGTTTGATGCCCTGGCACTGGGGATCCTGGTCAATAAGTTGGTTAAGTAACCGGAAAATAATATCGATTTAGCTCTTTAAAAATACGAAAGGAGAAAAGATGAATACGAATAGTTTTTCCCGCGCGGTACGGGGACTTTATTACCGCCAACGGTTATTTTCCGACACCCACCGTCTGGAAAATGAAGTCAAATCATTTCTCATCGTCCATAGGCTCAAAAAAATCACGGTTTCGTCTCTCAAGGTGGAGTTAAAGCGAGGTCGACTCATCATTACCAAGGCTCCGTTGGAAGACAGAAGGCAACTAAAACTCAGTTGTGTTGTCTGATAAAAAATAGCAGGAGGTGAACCATGATTGTCTCACGAGAAAGAGTTTCCTTGCCGGACGAATACGCAGCCATGAAATTATTAAGCAAGATTTTAGACCGAGAAGACCCGATCTCAAAAGACCGGGAACATTTTTGGGTAATCAGCCTGGATGCTAAAAACAAGGTTAAGTTTGTGGAGCTTATCGGTATCGGTACGGTTGATAATTGTTTAGCCCACCCCAGGGAAGTTTTCCGAAGGGCTATCGTAAGCGGAGCGGCCAAGATCATAATTGGACACAATCATCCTTCAGGGGACTCCGACCCCAGCCCGGAAGACCTGGAAATTACTCAAAAGCTTAAGCAAGCCTCTGAAATCCTTTCCATCCCCTTATTAGATCATATCATTATCGGAATTACCCATTATTCATTCAAAGCCAACAACCAAATTTGAGGAGGTACGACATGGAAGATTTAATTGTCCACCGGGGAGGAGAATTGCTAAAACGAGAGGAGTTGGATCTGATCAAGCTCCCGGAACCCACCGATAGCTATGTCCCGGTCAGCCATTATCACCTGGCCGATAAACTGGTCAACATTTCAACCGACATCTTAAAGGATTATACCCTGATTGGGGAAAAATATGCCTTGGCCCGGCAGGGCAACCAGATGTTTGCCGTGCTGAAGTTCCAGGGGGATCAATCCGACTTGGCCCTGTCCATCGCCTTTCGGAATAGCTATGACCGGAGCATGTCCCTTGGTCTGGCCATGGGAGCCAGCGTCTTTATCTGTGACAATCTGGCCCTCCACGGGGAGGTAGTTATCATGCGCAAGCATACCAAGAACGTTTGGCATGAACTGGAAAACCTGGCCATTGCCCACCTTTATAAGTCCCAAAAGAACTTTGATCAGATCGTGGCCGACTCCGAGCTTTTCAAGGGAAAGCATCTGGTCAATGATGAAGCCTTTCGGCTCATGGGTCTTCTATTTGGGCGAAGCATTGTCAGCCCCCGTCAGGTGGCCGTCTTAAAAGACCAATGGCTGAGGCCATCTCATTCGGAATTTGAGGACCGGAATATGTGGAGCTTTTTAAACGCCACAACCGAAGTCCTCAAGTCCTGCCCGCCGATTTCCATCATGGAAAAGCATGTCCTGGCTTATAACCTTCTGGCCGGAAATCTCTAAGTTCTTATTCTACTAACTCCGTAAGTCAATAATCAAAGTCAAGGAGGTTCTATGTGCATACACGGACATTACGTTCCAAAGATAAGCTATGAGCTTATCCAAGAGATGTATCGCAAGGCCAAGGAACACCAAATCCGGATGACTACCCTTGTGGACATCCTAATCAGGGAGGGATTGAAAAATGGAAACATTGCTCTTGCCTTGGAGACCCGACCGGAAAGAAAGAAGGCCAAGAATTTTAACAAAATCCACGACCGCCGAACTTCAGACTCTCCTTAGCGGTAGGTTATTCCTTCTGGATTGCGGACATCGTTTCCAAATTCATCACTTGTCCAACACGATGATTGTGGCTAATCACCCTTGCAACGGCAACCGGATTATGACCCTTTGCCATAGTTGAGGGTATTAACGAGGAATAGTTTATTCTCCAACCTTAGGGAAGGCTGAAACCAGTTTTCCCTAATGAAAGATAGGAAATTAAATCTGATTAAAAGCGGAAATTCACAATCACGTCCAGACCGGGGCATCTTTTTCTTGACTCTCCGCCCATTTTCTTTTATGAAGAAACCTTAAACCAAATTTAGCAAAAACGATCCTATTTAAAATTGGCTGCAAGGGGTGCCGGGTGACCGGCTGAGAGAACTACCCTTTGAACCTGATCCGGACAATACCGGCGGAGGAATGCAGCCTTGAAGATTCGATTTCAAGGCCGTATTCCCAAAAGGATACGGCCTTTTTTATTGGACACCTAAAACAGAAGGAGGAAGAAAATGGATTTAGATGAAGTCCGAATTTCCCGGCATATCATTGAGTCTTATCAGGCTAAACTCCTTTCCATCCTGGAAGTGGATGTGGCCATGGTGGGGGCTGGCCCGGCCAATCTGACCGCTGGATATTACCTGGGTCAGGCCGGGATCAAGGCGGTTATCCTGGAATCCAAATTAGCCCCCGGAGGCGGAATGTGGGGCGGAGGGATGCTCTTTAACGAAGCAGTGATCCAGGAAGAATCGGTCCCGATCGCTCAAGAGATGGGCATTCGTCTCAAAGACCAGGGAGGGGGGTATTATACCTTTGATTCTGTTGAAGCGGCATCGGCTTTGAGCTATCGTTGTGTCCAAGCCGGGACAACGATCTTAAACGGCATCAAGGCTGAAGATGTCATGTTTCGTGAAGAGCAAGGGCAAAAAAGAGTCTGTGGATTGGTTCTCAACTGGTCTCCGGTAGTAAGCCTTGGTTTGCATGTTGATCCTTTGGCTCTGCGGGCCTCCTATGTCTTTGACGGCACGGGGCATCAAGCGGAAATCTGCCGGTTGGTGATCCAAAAGATGGACGTGCGTCTGAATAACGCCACCGGAGAAGTCATTGGAGAGCTGCCTCTTTGGGCCAATGAAGGAGAAGCCCTTACCGTTTCCAACACCAAAGAAGTCTTTCCGGGATTGATCGTGGTCGGGATGGCGGCCAATAATGCTTACGGTGGTCCGCGCATGGGTCCAATCTTTGGTGGTATGCTCCTTTCCGGTAAAAAGGCGGCCGAGATGGTTATCCAGCGGTTAAATTAGTTTTTAGAAGAAAACCTAAAAGAGACCGCAAGGTGAGATCAAATTTTACTTGACTAACTTCGATAAACAAGATTATTAATGTTCATATTCCTTAAACAAGCTGTAATAACTAAGATTTTCATTTTTCCATCTTCCGAGCATCCTTATTAAAACATATACTCTTTTTGCAGTGAATGTCTTAACTTAGGAGGGCTCCATGTCCAAACCGCTGCCATAGCTCCTGATCATTATTGGAATTATCTCCTGGCAATCGGCATTTTTAATAATAATCTCTTTTTGTTCGGCTTGCTCTTCATCGGTCTGGCCGTGGTCCTGGCCGTCCTCCCGGACGGGGTCTTAAGAAAAGACCAAGTCTTGGATTCCTGGGCCATCCTCATCGGGGTATTAGGTCAAGGTCAAATACCAGCCGGTGAAAGAGCCGAGAAACAGACCAAACGGGAAGCTGTGGCTAAGGGGATTATTGGAGCTTTGAAGAGGATGGAGGGAAAATAAAGAGCAAGATTCAAAAGAATCTACTGACCAATTCAAAAGAAAAAGACGGAAATATAAGGATTCACCAACTTGCAGCGGGTTTTTGTCCTACCCCGAAAGCGGTACCAAAAACAATATCTCCAGCGGAAAGAATCCACTATGAAATTGATCAATTTTTATGATCTATCTACTAAATTATCTTCGAGGACCCGGGTAACGATCCTTCTGGCCGTCACCCTTTTTTACATCCTGTCCTTTAAAGTATTCTACCAGACAACCGGGTATATCGGACCGGCCCTGGCTGTTTTACCGATTGTCGCAGCGGGCTGGCTTTTTGGGAAATGGGCCGGGTTGCTTTCCGGTATCCTGATTGTCCCGTTGGTCATCTGGCTGTTCACCACGGTTGGAATGATGGAATGGGAGCAGATCGTCATTCGTTGGCCGGGGGTCTTCATCGGTATATTGACCGGCGGGATGATCGGCTGGTTAAGGGACCTCCTTCTTGAATTGAATAAACGTTCCCTGAAACTCAAAGAAGAGATAGACGAGCGGAGGCGAGCCGAGGAGCAACTCCGGATTACCAAGTTTTCCGTTGACCGGGCCGGCGAATCTATTTACTGGCTGGGGCCGAATGGCCAATTTCTTTATGTCAATGACGAGGCTTGCCGGTCTTTGGGTTATTCCCGTGAGGAGTTGCTTACCCTGACTTTTATGGATCTCGATTTAGACATTACGGAAGGAAAATGGAAAGAATTTTGGGAAAAAATTAAATATTACGGAGCCTTGACCTTTAAAACCTACCACCGAACCCAAAAGGGGAAATCCCTGCCTGTGGAAATAAGCGTCAACTACTTAGATTACCAGGACAAGGAATATCTGATCGCCTTCTGCCGGGATGTCAGCGAACACTTAAAATCCAAGGAAAACCTGAAACAGCAGTTCGAACGTTTATCCGCCTTGCGGTCCATCGACATGGCCATTACTGCCAGTTTGGACCTGAAGTTAATTTTTAACATTCTTTTAGACCAGGTCATCTCTCAATTAAAGGTTGAAGCGGCGGATATCCTTTTAGTGAATCCTCATAGCCAAAAATTGGAATATGTGGATGGCAGAGGATTTAAAACCTCAGCCCTTAAATATTCTCGC
>JACQYK010000170.1:11583-13462 GCA_016208255.1 Deltaproteobacteria bacterium
TTCTCGCCTCTTTTTGGGGGAAGGATATGCCGGCCGGGCGGCTCAGGAAAAACGCCTGGTTCAGATTAAAAATCTGAATACCGCCGAGGAATTTTTAAGAAGATCCCCCTTGCTCGCTCAAGAAGGTTTTGTGACCTACTTAGGCCAACCCCTTATTGCCAAGAGTGAAGTGGTCGGGGTCTTGGAAGTTTTTACCCGTTTCCTTTTTGAACCCGATCAGGACTGGCTTGATTTTTTCGATGCCCTGACCGCCCAAGCTTCTATTGCCATCGATAATGCCAGACTTTTTACCAATCTCCAGAAATCGAACCTCGAACTTTTGGAGGCTTATGATACCACGATTGAAGGCTGGTCTCGGGCTCTCGATCTAAAAGATAAAGAGACCGAAGGCCACAGCCGGAGAGTAACTGAGATGACGGTGAAAATTGTCCAGGCCTGGAAGAATATGAGCGATGAGGAACTCCGGTATGTCCGTTGGGGGGCGTTGCTTCATGACATCGGGAAAATGGGCATCCCGGACAGCATATTGCTGAAGCCCGGACCGCTCGACGAAGCGGAAACAGAGATTGTCCAAAAACACCCTCTATATGCCTATGACCTTCTTTTCCCCATTACATTCCTGCGTCCGGCTCTGGACATCCCTTATTGTCACCATGAAAAATGGGATGGCACTGGGTATCCCAGGGGATTAAAAGAAGATCAAATTCCTCTCCCGGCCAGGATATTTGCCGTTATCGATACCTGGGATGCCTTGGGCTCCGACCGGCCCTACCGCCCGGCCTGGTCGAAAGATAAAATCCGGGACTATATTCTGGAACAAAAAGGAAAACAATTTGATCCTAAAGTCGTGGGTGTTTTTAAGGATATGATGATCATTGATTCGTAGGTTTCTGGTCAAGGAAGCGTAGAAATATACCAAAAGGTAGGCGCTGACCAAGGTGATTTTTGGGGCATTAGAAAGGATAGAGGGGAAATAAGAAAATCGACTCTCATAAACCTCGGGTTTTGGAATTATGAAAAAAGCGATTGAGACGCTCTTCACGAAGGAGAACTAAATGCGAAAACTCATTTTCATTTCTTCTTTTTTCTTTGTTTTTATTTCTAATGTATTTGGGGATTTTTTTGATTCCAGAATATCTATCTCTAATGTGGATTTTAAGATAATAAAAGAAACATCTCAATTTATCCATATTTCGGTTAAAGCGGACGCTTATTGTCAAGTTAATGGCGATGCCTACTTTGTTATTCAAGGAATTGACATACAAGGTTTTGAAATAGTCAATAGAACTTTCGGTGGGTATTGCGATGCAAATCGACTCACACCTTTAACTGGTGCCACAATGATCGAACCTCAAGTACTTAAGGCAGTAAAAGAATGGAGAATCAAGGGGATTAATTTATATCCAAAAGTTAGATAAGATATTATTTTTTCATTTAGTCATACAAATCTTAAGAATTAATGCCGTTTCTTAATTTCCTTAAGTCCCGTGAGTATCCGAAAATACTCCACTATATCCTTCAAATATTCTTCAGGAACCGCATTCAGCAATAAAAAGGCCTCCTCCCTTTGATCCTTAACCCCGATGAGAGCCTGCTTTAAGGCTTCCAGATTGTTTTTGTCTTTCTTAGTAGTTCCCATATTCTCTCTTGTCTTAATCGGTTCTATCGAAGACCTTGATCAAAAAATCAAAGGCCCGGTCATGAATTCCCGGAACTTTGCTTTCCCGAGGTCCAGCCACGTTGAGGGTCTTTATATTCCATTCGCTAATCCAATTATTCACCTCTTGAGGATCTCCGCCCTTTGACAAATCGACTACCAGATAAGACTTTCCCCGTTTCTTGGCATATCTGACGGTAGCCGCCGTTCCCCCGGAAACCG
>JACQYK010000171.1 GCA_016208255.1 Deltaproteobacteria bacterium
GGTATTTAACGCCCAGGGTGTTATTGGCCGCCAGTTCACTGCAGGCCCGGATGCAACGACGGCAGAGTATGCAGCGGTTACTGTCCATGATAAAATATTCCCGAGTGCCGTCCACCGGCTTGGCTTCGCCCGGATTTGGATAAATCCAATGATCCAGGCCATATCGATAAGCCAGGGCCTGCAATTCGCAGTCCCCGCTTGATTCACAGAAGGGGCAATAGTGATTTCCTTCCGAGAAAAGCATTTCCAGAATGAACTTCCGTTCCTCCACGACCTTGGAGGATTCGGTTTCCACCCGCATGCCTTCGGTGACCGGAAAGGTGCAGGCCGGCTGAAGACCTCTTTGCCTCTCGATTTCAACCACACAGATTCGGCAGGCCCCAAGGGGGGAAACGGCCGGATGGTGGCAGAGGCTGGGTATGTCGATCCCGGCCCCCTTAGCGGCCTCCATGACCGTCTGTCCGGCCCTGGCCCGAATGTGATGTCCGTTGATCCTTATATTCACAACCTTGTCCATTAGACGAACCTCCTTCTTAGCGATCCGAAAAAGCTTGGGAATCTATTCTCATGCGGATTGCGCTTTCCTCTGAGTCGGAGTCTGGAGACCCATCGACTGCAACCATTCTAAATCGCATCGCAGACAGCGTTTGCACTCCTCACGAGCCGTAAATTCATCGAAACCGGCTTCCACCTCTTCAAAGCTTCGAATACTTTTCTCCTCGGAAAGGCGTCTGACCGCCGGGCGCTTGGCCTCGGCATACTCCTCCATGGAAAAAAGCTGGGGGATTTCCCGATAGACATGCGCAAATTTGATTCTTTCCACGGGTTGCCCTTTAAGAAAAGCATCCACGGTTACGGCCACCCGGTTCCCCTGATTCACGGCTTCGATAACCGTGGCCGGCCCTAAAGTCACATCACCGGCGGCAAAAACGCCCTCTCGGGTCGTCATCAAATTGGCCCCCACGGAAATGGTGGTATCGGGTTTCACTTCGATTTTCTTATCTTTCTGGAGACCCTCCAAATCCGAAGCCTGCCCGATGGCGGCTATGAAAATGTCGGCATCCAGGATGAATTCAGGGACTTCAAATTCCGTTCCTTCAATCGGTATGGGGCGACGGCGGCCCCCGGCATCAAACTCGCCCAACCGCTGTAAATGACATTCCACACCGGTCACCTGATCGGGTCCCAGGATGCCCACCGGATTGGTCAGGAAGTGGAATTGAATGCCTTCCCGAAAGGCCTCTTCAATCTCCTCTTTCCAGGCCGGCATATCCTGCCGGGTACGGCGGTAAAGGATGTGGACCTTTCTGGCCCCCAAACGGAGGGCGGTTCTGGCCGCGTCAATAGCCACAGCACCACCGCCGACCACGGCCACCCTCTTTCCTCTGATTTCCGGAGGTTTGCCAAGGGCCACCTGCTTCAGGAATTCGACTCCTTGATAGACCCCGGGCAAATCTTCACCGGGGATGCCTAAACGACGTCCTTTATGGGCGCCGATGGCCAAAATCGCCGCGCTATAACCGTCCCGGTCCAACAGCCCGTCGATGGTGAAGTCTTTTCCCATTTCCTGTCCCAGTTTGATATCCACCCCGGCCCGTTTAACGGCCTCGATTTCCTGATTCAGGATATTTCGCGGTAAACGATATTCGGGAATCCCGACCGCCATCATTCCTCCGGCTACCGGCAGCTTATCAAAGACGGTCACCGGATACCCCCTTTGAGCCAGTCGGAGGGCAGCGGTCAAACCGGCCGGACCCGCGCCGATCACAGCCACTTTTTCTTTTTTAGGACCTTCGATCTTGGGGGGGGTCCATGGTTTATCGAGTTCATGGTCGGCCATGAGCCGCTTGGCGTGCCGGATGGCCACCGGTTCGTCAATATCGCCGCGTCGGCATTTCTGCTCGCAAAAAGCAGGACAAATCCGGCCGCAAATCAGGGCGAAGGGGTTCTTTTCCCGATGGACTTCCAGGCCCTCGGCATACTGTCCCTGGGCAATCAGGGAGATAAACGAGGGGACATCCACCTGGGCCGGACAGGCATTGGTACAACGGGCCCGCACCAGGCTCTTGCAGGATCCGGCCGGGCATTCCCCGTCCAGGATATGGGTTAAAAATTCGGCCTCAAAATATTTCAAGGCCGACATGACCGGACCGGGGGTCAATTGCCCCAAAGCGCACAGCGAGCCGGTTTCCATCCCTTTGGCGATGGTCTTGATGGTATCCAGATCTTCCAATCGTCCTTGCCCTTCGGTGATGCGGGTCAGGATCTCCAGCATCCGTTTGCCGCCGACCCGGCAGGGAATACATTTGCCGCAGGATTCGGCCTGGGCAAACTTCAAGAAGAACTTGGAAAACTCCACCATACAGGTATCTTCATCGACCACGATCATCCCGCCGGAACCCATCACCGCGCCCACTTCCTGCAGTGAATCAAAATCAACTTCCACATTAAGGTGCTGCGGAGGGATACACCCGCCCAGAGGGCCTCCGGTTTGAACGGCCTTAAACCGCTTATCCTTAAAAATCCCTCCGCCGATATCAAAGATGATTTCGCCCAGGGTGATCCCCATGGGGACCTCCACCAGACCGGTGTTGTTCACCTTTCCGGTCAAGGCAAAGATAGCCGTCCCCGGACTGCGTCGGGTTCCGATGTTATTGAACCAGTTGGACCCATTGACGATGATCTGGGGAACATTGGCATAACTTTTAACATTGTTCAGGTTGGTCGGCTTGCCCCAGAGGCCGGAAGCGGCCGGGAAGGGAGGGCGGGGCCGCGGTTCACCACGACGGCCCTCAATGGATGCCAGCAGGGCCGTTTCTTCTCCGCAGACAAAGGCCCCGGCTCCTTCTTTGATATGCAGATGAAACGAGAAATCGGTGTTTAGAATATTATCTCCCAACAGGCCATATTCTTCCGCCTGGGCAATAGCCACATTGAGCCGTTTAATGGCTAAAGGATATTCAGCCCGGCAATAGATATAGCCTTCTCCGGCCCCAATGGCATATCCGCAGATAGTCATGCCTTCGATCAAACTGTGGGGGTCGCCTTCCAGCAGGGACCGGTCCATGAAGGCCCCGGGGTCCCCTTCATCGGCATTACAGACGACATATTTGATGTCTCCCGGAGCTTTGAAGGTAAATTCCCATTTGGTGCCGGTGGAAAAACCGGCCCCCCCGCGTCCTCTTAATCCGGATCGTTTTATCTCCTGGATCACTTCCTCCTGGGTCATATCAAATAAGGCCTTGGTCAGACCTTCATATCCGCCCCGGACGATGTATTCATCAATTTTTTCCGGATCGATAATTCCACAATTCCGCAGGGTGATCCGGACTTGTTTGCTGTAAAAAGGAATATCCTGATAACGAGGGAGCGCCTTGTAGGTCTCGGGGGTTTTATAGGTTAAACGGCCGACCACCCTTCCTTCGATGATGGTTTCTTCCACGATGGTCTGGACGTCCCGGGGTTGGACCTGACAGTAAAAGATCCCTTCAGGGTAGATGACCATGATCGGTCCCATAGCGCAAAACCCGCGACATCCGGTCGGTACAACACGGACTTCCTTCTCCAATCCACGGCGGACAATCTCTTTGCTTAAGGCGGAGATAACCTCCTGGGAATCCGAGGCCGTGCACCCCGTCCCGCCGCACACCAGAGCATTGGCCCGATAAAAAGGTTCAGCCATGTCTGCCTCCTACTTTCTAATTAAAGGTTTTATATTCTTATAAAATATCATCGGTTGTTCTCGAACCTAACGGCTATGGCTGCCGTTGCTGGTTCCTGGTTGCTGGTTCCTGGTTAAACCGAGTAACAAGCAACCAGCAACGAGTAACAAATCCAATCTCAGTTTTTTTGTGCTTCCATCCGGCTGATTGCCCATTCCCCAATCACCTGACCTCGAATCAGATGTTCTTCAATCAGACGGGGCACTTTTTCCATAGTGATATTGCCGTATCGAACCCTGGATTTTCCCGCCTGCTCTATATCCACCAAGGGTTCCTTGGCACACATCCCGACACAACCTACCGTTTCCACATGGGCTTCAATTTTTCGCGTATCCAGTTCCTTTAAAACGGCCTGCATAACCTCTCTGGCTCCGGCGGCAATACCGCAAGTCCCCATGCCGATAATAATCCGGGTTCCGGTCTGAACGCGGGATAATAAATCTTTCCTGGCTTCTTCACGGATCTTTTTAAGTTCTTCGATGCTCTTTAATTTTGTCATTGATTCTCCTCCTGTTTTCTCGCCGGAACACAAATTCCTTCTAACCCGACGTTCTCACCGACGCGGCCTTAGAAAACAAACGGTTTTCCCCTTTAATCAAAAAATCGAGCAGCCAATTCCGCACTTTGGGGTGGGTGATGGGTATCTCCACTAATTCTTTTCTGATTTCAGAGGACCCCAGGCGGAATTCCTCCTGATTGACCTTGTGGAGATAGAGCCAATCAATATTATTTTCAGCAAAAAGCACGGTCATCAGGACCGAAGGGATATCCCCCAGAGGGGCACGATCGATATGACTGTGGCGAAAGATGGCTTGAACCGTGGTCCCCTTTCCCGGGTTGGAATGGATTTCAAGATGCCCATCACAGCGGCGGCAGGCTTCCTGCAACAAAGGAAGTCCCAGGCCGATATGCCGGGTTTCACGGGTCGTGAAAAAAGGATCCAGGACCTCTGCCATCCGCTCTTCGGACATCCCTCTTCCGTTGTCGCTGACTTCCATGACCAATAAATCCTTTTCGAAATCCTCATCAATTTTTATTTCAATTTTCGACGCACCGGCTTCAATTGAATTTTGAACCAGGTCGAGCAGATGCAGAGACAATTCTTTCAAGGTCTTAGGTCTCCTTTAAGATCTGGGCCATCTTTTCAGGGACTAGCCGGCCCACCACTTTATCGTCTACGACCGCTACCGGGGCCAATCCACAGGCTCCCAGACAGTAGACGACTTCAAAGGTATATTGATAGTCCGGGGAAGTTTCTCCGGCCTGAATTCCCAATTCATGTTGAATCGTATCGGTGATCTTTCCCGCCCCGCGGACATGACAGGCGGTCCCGTCGCACTGCCGGATGATGTGTTTACCCCGTCGGGTCAAATAAAATTGGGAGTAAAAGGTGGCTACGCCATAGATTTGACTTAAGGGGATACCTGTTTTGTCGGATATCCGGTTGAGCGCCTCAGGCGGAAGATATCCGTAAATATCCTGGGCTTTCTGCAAAATCGGGATCAAGGTCCCGGTCCTCCCGTTAAATTCGTCTATTAATTTATCGAGAGGTTCTAATTCGATAGTTTCCGATTGGGTCATTTTTTCCTCCTGTTCTTAAATATCCCAGCCGATCATGGCTTGGGCCATTCCACTAAGACCTGCCGTCCCTCCTGACCTTTAAAAGCCAGGATTATTTCTTTGATCTCCGGATGAGACATCTTCAACAGCGTTCGATCCTGGATCTCGTTCAGCCGATGGGCGTCTCCATTGACGATGAGACACCATTCCCTTAATTCCGGCCACTCCAGGAAGCCCTTTCGAGGATCGAAATAAGGGGTAACCTCCAAGGCGCTGACATCCAGGGTCGGCGGGACCAGTCCCAGATTGGACAATAGACTATAGGAGGTACGGTCCACATGAGCCGGGATAGCCAATCCCCCTAGAGAAGCGACCTGGTCTACCATTTCTTCCAGGGTCATATCCGCCGATTGGGCCAGCAGGCGTTCTTCGGTCCAAAGCCATTCTCCGGCGGCGTTGACCACATACTGGGGTCCGAACAAGTCCTCTTTATTGGTTAAAGAGGGCAGTTTTTGAAAAACCTTTTCCTGGCACTTTTTACAGGAAGCAACGGTGTCAAATAAACAGAGGAGATGGACCTCTTCTTTTGACTGCAGTTCCATTCCCGGAAAAACATGGATGTTGGTGCCCACCGCCGCCTCTATGACCGCTTCCGCATTGTGACAGGCATTATGATCGGTAATGGCAATGAGGTTTAAGCCTTTTTTTTCAGCCTGCCACAAAATCAAAGAAGGGATCATTTCAATTTCAGCACATCCCGACAATACGGTATGAATATGTAAATCGGCCTTAAAAAGCTTCAACCGATCCGGATTAAGAGGGGTTCTGGCCCGATCCTTATTCACCATTGATTCCCAGAAGGTTAAGTTGCCCTACCACAGAAAAGGTATTATGGGGGGTCAACAGCAGGATCACCTTTTCTTTTTCAGCCTGGGCAATGGTCTCCGGGGCGGGCCGGTTTCCCTCAGTAATGATGACCCCGGCCAGATTTAACAGACTGGCTACCGCTACCACATTGGCATGAGACTGCAGGGTAACCCAAAGGAAGTCTTTCTTCCCACCCCTCATGGCACAACTAAGGAGGTCCGAAGCGTATCCGCCCGCCACCGGACGGTTCACCAGTTCGACGGAAGAAACCGCCTCCAATTTTAATTTATCAATGACAGACGGCAGACCAATCATCATAATCTTTGGACGAACCCTCCTTTTATTGATCTTTTCGACCAACTAAATTAGCAAGGTCTATGCCAGGAAAAGAAGAAGGGATTTTGAATCCTTTACCGGGTCATTGGATCCCCTAACCGCTGTTTTTATTGGGCTAATCCAAGCGGAAAAAAATGAGAAAAAGGAGATGGGCGGTTCTAACTGGATGTTTGGGTTGATTATTTTTTACAGGTTGTAAAAAAAAAACTGGCAGGTATTGTTGAGAAAATAGTGTCGGAGGATTATGAGGTTTCGAAGTATTAAAGCGTAAGGGGTGTTATTTAAATCGGATCATAAGAGTGATGAATTCCCAAAGGTTAATAGAGGCCCGTTTTCGTCATTCCGTTCGGTCGGCTCTGCCGACCTCATAAGGAGACTTCCGAAGGAAGTCGGATGAAAACGGGAATCCAGGAATTTGAATCCCGCCACAGGTCACAGACGGGACTGGACCCCCGCCCCCCGATGAAGACATTCGAGGGCAGGCTTCGCGGGGGTGACGGCCCGGGATGATTTATTACGAGTAATCACAGATGAATCACAATATTCAGCACGGTTCCGCTGCCAGGGTCCGATTCAATGGTAAAGGAATCGGCACAGCGCTTGATATTGGCCAAGCCCATCCCCGCCCCGAATCCTAATTCCTGGATCCAGGTCGGGGCGGTTGAAAAACCGGGGGACATGGCTTGTTCCACATCGGCAATACCAGGACCGCTATCGGCCACCGTCATCCGAATCAGGTCGGGTTCAATTTCAACAATCAAATCTCCGCCGCCATCGGTATGAATAATAAGATTCATTTCAGCCTCATAGGCGCAAATGGCCACGCGGCGCAAGATCTGAGGCGATATCCCCAATTGCTCCATGGCCCTCTTGATCTTGCTGGAGGCGCTTCCCCCGCTTTTAAAATCCCTCTCTTTGATGTGGTATCTCAAGATTAAACTGGTTTGGTCGGATATAATATCTTCTCTAAAAATAATTCGGGGCCTTCGTTTGAGTTCTTTATTGTCCTCCTTCAGGCTGATGGCCTCCAGCAATCCTCGGGTGATATCACTTCCGGTTAAAATACCGGTTAAATCTCCATGTTCATTTACGACTAAAAGTCGACCGATGTGAAATTGAGAGAATTTTCTGATCGCCTCGACAATGGAGGCATTTTCCAAAACCGTAATCAATTGCTTGGTCATCCTCAGCCCCACCGGGACATCGAGTTCCCCGGCTTCCAAGGCCTTGATCAGATCCTCAATGGAGACAATTCCAACCAGACGGCCATCATCCAGCACCGGAGCGCCGGATATCCGATTGGTCTTTAAAATTTCTTTTAATTGCCTGATGGTTGTTTCCGGGGTGACGCTGATGATGTTCTTCCTCATTACATGTTCAATAGGCAAATTATAAATGAGTTCCTGCTTCTTAGTAAATTCCAAGGGAATATTTCCTTGCTTTTTTTAGATCGAAAATAGGGTTCGAGGGTTCCAGGGTGTTAATTCCCACGCCTTTTACTTGACCCCTTGGCCCCTCGGTCCCTTGAACCCTATCGCTCGTTTTTTTCGCCTCACACCTCACGCCTCTCGCCTCTTGCCTATTACCTATTGCCTGCATTTAATTAACGCCTCGTCAAAGGAACAGGGGCCATGCTAGCCTGATAAAGGCGTCCGCAGGATTCGAACATTCCGAAATTCGTTCTGATCAGAGGAATGCTCAGTTCTTCAGCCAACTGGATGGTCTCCGCGTCAGGCATTTTGCCCCTTACAAAAAGAATAGCCGTGACATAAGCCATTTCCGCGGTCCTGATGGTCTGGATAGTTTTCAACCCGGTCAGGAGCATACATCCCGGCGGCAGATAAGCCAGGGCGTCGCTCATCAGGTCCATGGCCCCGCAATATTTTATCTCCACATCCAGATCGGACCCGCGAGTCAACAAGGTCCCTTGAACAGTTTCAATAACGTCTTTTATTTTCACAGCTTTAAATCCTCGAATGATTTTTTTTTAATACGAAAATAGAGTTCAGCGCCCATCGAACTCTGTTTTCATGTTTAGTGGTGCCACGCCCCAAAAGGCGGGGCATGGCGGTTTAGTGCGAAAATAGATTTCGAGCCGACCAGCCTGTTTTCATGATTCTCAGTGCCAGGCCACCAAAAGCGTGGCCTGACGGATTATTCGGTCTAATGTATCTCATAACCCCTAAAAAGAAAATTTATTTTATTGCGGCGCTTATTTCCTTGATCAGCCAATCACAGGCAGGAGGGACGGCCTCTTGGACCTCAGGGGAAAGCCCGGGACGCACGGTATCCGGAACTTCTTTGGTCTGAACGGCCAGGACCCGAATAGCCACCCCGGTCAGGCTCCCTAGTTGTTGCAATTGATCCAGGGAGGGGAACTGGTGAAAGAGCCGATCCCCCCCCTTTCCATCCCGGAATCTTTCTAGTTGGATCTCGAAGAGTTCCCCCGCTTTCCGATCCGATTGAGAAATAGCGTCCAGGATAAAAATATGCTCCGGTTTAACAGGGGCCAGGATGAGGTCAAAAAGAAATTCTTTGATACCCGTTCCCAAATCCAGGGCCAAAACGGTCTCCGGCAGGGAGTAATAGGTTTCCAAGTGTTCAATGACGGCCGGACCAAAACCATCATCGCCAAAAAGAATATTACCACATCCTAAGATTAAAATCGGCTTTTTGAGGAAATCCCGGATCATTCTTAGTTCCCCCCCCTGATTTGTTGAATACCATCCATATTCCCAAGATAGATTTATGCAAAAAAAGTGCCTGCTTTGAAGAGGATTTCACGAATAAACCCAGGTCCTATTAATAATGCTGACTTTACTTCTTGAAGATGTTATATTTTATTAATAATGAAGGTGCCACAGGAAAAAACCGGTTATCTAATTTTTCCGAGGTGTTTTTAGATCCTTTTGAGGTTGAAAAGGATTACCTAAATTATTTGATGGGAGGAGCCAATGAAGAGACCGATTACTTTTGGTTTGATGATCTTGGTTTTGATGCTGACCTTGTCCGGATGCGGCTATAACACCATCCAGACCAACGAAGAGGCGGTTAAGGCCGCCTGGGGGGATGTGGAAGCGGCCTACCAGAGGAGAAATGACCTGATCCCCAACCTGGTCGAAGTGGTTAAGTCCTATGCCAAACACGAAAGAGAGACCCTGACGGCCGTTACCGAGGCCCGATCAAAAGTGGGCGCCATCCAAATGGACAAAAATATCCTGGAAGATCCTAAGGCCTTCAGTCAATTCCAGGCCGCCCAGGGAGCCATGAGCAGCGCCTTGTCCAGACTGATGGTGGTGGTGGAACGGTATCCGGACCTGAAGGCCAACCAGAATTTTCAGGATTTGCAGCACCAGCTGGAGGGCACGGAAAACCGGATTAATGTGGCCCGGACCCGCTACAACAAAGCGGTGGAGGTCTTTAACGGATCGATCAGGACTTTCCCCAATAATCTGACCAATAAAATCTTTCTGGGTTTAAAACTGAAAGAACCCTTTAAAGCCGAAGCCGGGGCGGAAAAGGCCCCGCAGGTGAAGTTTTAGGCCTTTGAAAATTTTTTTGCCGGTAGAGTAGGGAGGGGAGACCCTCCCCCTCGTCAAACCGGACGTGCGGATTTCCCGCATCCGGCTTTCCTGTGAACTTCA
>JACQYK010000172.1 GCA_016208255.1 Deltaproteobacteria bacterium
GCTAAAGTCTTTATGTTTTATTTTTTAATAAAAAAGCGGCTGCGAGAATGGGCCTCTAAACGGCTCGTCGGAGCAGCCGCCTTCCATCGTACCATTGTACCACAACATGTTGGGGGTACCCATGAAAAACCCTGGAGCCCCATTATTAAATCTGGAAACTTTCATTTCAACCCTATTGGAAAGGTACACGGTATAAAAAATACTGTTAATGAGCCTTTAACAGTAATTTCGATTTCCAGTCCAGCATTGGAAGACCCTGATGAAAATTTTGTAGAATAACCTCAATGATTGATCTATTTTTTATTGTTAAAGTCAAAGGCAGGGTCGTTTGGCTCTGCCTTTTTGCATATTTGAAATAGTAATTGTTGATTTTCGGAACGATAGGGCTCCAACATTAGTTGGTGAAGTCCAAGGAAGAGGAAATATTGATAATGCTTATCAGATCGAGTATCTTGCAGGTCTCTTGAGTTTTCAACCCCCCAACGGTTTTCTCATTACCCGGAACTCAAATCCCTTTCCCTTTATCTTTACTTGAATCTATCAACCTTTGAAGAAAATGGCGATCCTGAATATCCTTGGGTCGAATACCTAATTTAGTTTCTATCAATAAAGAGGGACTGAGATAGGGGATGGAAACCCCGTTTAACTCTTCATAATGGATATGGTCTTTTGCATTCGAATAGGTAACCTCACCTGCCTTTGCCAGTAAATCAACAGTGATTTCCCCGGAGATTCGTACGACCTGATATTGGCCTAAATCCGTTTCGGCAATTTGATCCACTTCCCCATCAGGAATATAGGCCAGGGCTTTTTTGATGCTGGCAATATTTTCAGGGGAATCCTCAACCAGCAGGTCGATATCTCCGGTGGCCCTAACATAACCGAAATGGATAATCGCTAATCCGCCCACAACAACATATTTGACCTTCTGGGTATTCAAGTGACGACATAAAATGATCAGGTCTTCAAGGGTCGGGATTCTCGAATACTCTTTATGATCATCATTTCCATCCATTGATCGGCCTCTTCAAAGGTTTTAAACTTGTAAAGCCCTCGCGGACAAACTCCGATGCCCCCCCTGAGTTGATGAACCGTTTTCAGCCATTGATCAGCCTCTCCCGGAGAGGGATTCCAGCCTTTCCTCTTTCCAATCTGCTTTTGTCTGTTTTCTTCCATAGTTCCTTAAAAAATTGATGGATAAGAGTGATTTGAAAAAAATTGTTTTTTCTTTATTATTAAGCCGTTCGCCTCACCCCTGTATCGTTATTCCTCAATCTGCCAGACCGTCCCCTGCGGCGTGTCTTTGATCAGCACTTTAATTTCCTTCAGACGGTCCCGAAGCGTATCGGCCCGGGTCCAGTCCTTTTCTTTACGGGCCTGGTTGCGTTCGGCGATTAGCCGCTCAATCTCCTCAACTGACAAACCTTTCAGATTCAGGAGTCTGTTTTGTTCCTGGTCTAAAAAATCCTGAGGCGGTAGGGTCAGGATACCCAGAATTTGGCCGTACTGTTTAAACAAACCGGCAGCCTGTTCAAATTGATCGGCGAGACCTTTTATTTCTTTTGGGCGCACCGTATCCATGATCCGGTTCAGCTGCCGGGCCACTTCATACAGGTGCCCGATGGCTTGGGCGGTGTTAAAATCATCCTCCATGGCCTGTTGAAAATTTTTCTCGAAACCGAGAATCGCTTCTTCCGTCTCCTGGATCCGTTCCCGGGTCAGGGGCTGATTTTCCTTATTTTGAAGACGCCCCTCCGGATGTTCCAAATCCTTAAGCAGGGTATAAAGGCGCCGAAGCCCCATTTGGGCTTCCTGCATGGCTTGTTCGGAATAATCCAGGGGAGACCGGTAATGGCGGGAAAGAAGCAGGAGCCGTATGCCTTCCGGATGAAATCGCCGGGTTATTTCCTGAATGGTTAAAAAGTTACCCAGGGACTTTGACATTTTCTCACCCTGGATGGTCACAAACCCGTTATGCACCCAATAACGGGCCAGGGGTTGGCGGGAAACGGCCTTGGATTGGGCCAATTCATTTTCATGATGAGGGAAGAGGAGGTCCTTCCCGCCCCCGTGAAGGTCAAAAGTCTCTCCGAGATAACGGGAACTCATAGCCGAGCATTCGATATGCCAACCCGGCCGCCCGGGCCCCCAGGGGCTGTCCCAGACCGGCTCTCCGGGTTTCCCGCTTTTCCACAGGGCGAAGTCCATGGGATGTCGTTTCCGGGGATCCACCTCGATCCTGGCCCCGGCCTGCATCTCTTCCAGGTTGCGATTGGAAAGCGATCCATATTCCGGAAAATTCTCCACGGCGAAGAAGACGTCTCCATCGACCACATAGGCGGTACCCTGGTCGACGAGTTTTTGAACCAGGCTGATTATTTCCGGGACATGCTCGGTGGCCCGGGGTTCATAGTCCGGAGGGTAAACCCCCAGGGTCTTCATGTCCGATTCAAACTCGTGGATGAACCTTTCCGCCAACAGGGCCGGTTCCACACCGGTTTCCCGGGCCCGGGTGATGATCTTATCGTCGATATCGGTAAAGTTGCGCACATAGGTCACTTTAAAGCCCTGGGAACGCAGAAAACGGACGATGACATCAAAGACAATCATCGACCGGGCATGACCGATATGACAACTGTCATAGACCGTTACCCCGCAAACATAGATGCCCACCTGAGGTGGATGGAGGGGGTTAAAGGATTCTTTTTGCCTTGTTTGAGAATTATATATTCTAAGGGACATCTTGAAGCTCCGGATTTGAAAATACGATTCTCGATACCTGATACCCGATCCAGGATACCGAATGTTTTTGATGAACTGACCTTTTTTAAGTCCAATTTATTGTCATGCAAGATGCCTGACCTATTAATTACTCCGGCAGTAAAATATATAAAAGGAGTCGTTTTTAAAAGAGTTTAAATTTAGTAATGATGGACTTGTAAGAAGTCGTCACCCCGGTGAAAACCGGGGTCCAGGTGGTTTCTAACTTCTTAAAATCCCTGGATTCCGACTTCCGCTCGACTTCCCCTGGAAGTCTTTTCTTGAGGTCGGTAAAACCGACCGACCGGAATGACGGTGACAGACTTTAGGATTTTATGCAATTTAATTGCCGTTATAATAGTTTAATTGAACGAGCAACCAGAAACGAGCATCGAGCAACAAAAATCAAACATGCGTTATTCGATATCGTTTTTAACCAGCAGGGCCACGGCATAAGCCGCAATCCCTTCCTGACGTCCGGGGAAACCCAGGCCTTCGGTAGTCGTAGCCTTGATACTGATCTGTTCGGCAGATACTTCTAAGACCGAAGCCAAAGCGGCCTGCATTTTTTCCACAAAGGGGGCCAGGTTGGGTTCCTGAGCGACGATCGTGGTGTCCACGTTCCCTATCTTATAACCTTTTTGATGGATCAGGAGATAGACTTTTTTCAGCAAATGCAAACTGGAGATCCCTTTATATTGGGGATCCGAATCCGGAAAATGACGCCCCAAATCCCCAAGACTCCCTGCCCCTAAAAGGGCATCCCCCAGGGCATGGCACAAGACATCGGCGTCCGAATGCCCGGTCAGACCTTGCTCAAAGGGGATCTCAATTCCTCCTAAGATTAAGGGCCTTCCCTTTGACAGGCGATGGACGTCATAGCCCACCCCGATACGGAAGGAGAAGCTCATTTCCCTTGCTTACCCCTGGGGAAAAGGGCCTCCGCCAAGATCAGGTCTTCGGGGGTGGTAATCTTGATATTGGAATAATCACCTGGGATTAAGGTAACCGGGTATCCCAGTCGTTCCACCAGGTAGGCATCGTCGGTACCCAGAATCTCTTCCCGATGAGCCTTTTGGTAGGATTTCATAAGCAGGGGGAATTGAAAAGTTTGGGGGGTCTGGGCCAGCCAGATTTCCTCCCTGGGCAAGGTCTGGATCTTTTTACCGGCAGCGGCTCGTTTGACCGTATCACGGGCTAAAACGCCAACCACGGCCGCTCCGTTTTTTTGGGCCGCGTCAACGCTTCGGGCAATCAACCGGGAGCTGATAAGAGGGCGAACCCCGTCATGGACCACGACGATTGAGCATCCGGCAGAAATGGCGTTCAGACCATTCCAGACCGAATATTGGCGCACTCTCCCGCCCCTGACCACTTTAAGAACTTTCTTAAAGTGATATTTTTCAACAATCTCTTTTTGGACCATATCCATCTGTTCCTCGGGGACTATAACATAGATCCCATCGATGGCGGAACAGTCTTCAAAAACCTGGAGCGTTTGAGCCAATATGGGTTTTCCTCCCAAAGAAAGATACTGTTTGGGGGTCGAAGATTGCATGCGTTGGCCTTTTCCGGCTGCTGTAATTAAGGCGATGGTTTTCACAAAAGACTCTCAAAAACGGATACTTCTTTAGGTGGTCGAAGGAAAATTCTTCTCCACCGCAAAGACGCAAAGAACGCAGAGAGTATCATTTTTGTTCAATCCCCGGAGAGGCGGGATTGAACAAACCAACTCTGGCCTCCGGCCAATTATTTTCCTGACGGGTGATGAATCTTATCCCGCCGCTGCGGGATAAAGTTGTTACTTTGCGCTCTTTGCGTCTTTGCGGTGAAATAAAAGTGGAAGCGGATTATAAGCCGAGTTCTGTTTCCCTGCCCTGAGGCAAAGACAATGATCATTCATCTAAGGATCGGGATTGCTCCCGGCCTCAAGCGACCAACCCGAGGGTCCAGGGCGGGCCACCCCTTGCGCCCTCCTATTTGGTCTTGCTCCGGATGGGGTTTACCAGGCTATCCCGGTCACCCGGGATATCGGTGGGCTCTTACCCCGCCATTTCACCCTTACCCTCTCGAGTTCGGAGTATCGAGTTCGGAGTTCGGAGTAAAACCTTCTGAGGTTCTACTTCTCACTCGTCGCCCTCCACTCGTCACTTGCAAAAAGGCGGTATCTTTTCTGTGGCACTTTCCTTCTCGTTGCCGAGACTGGGCGTTACCCAGCATCCTGCCCTATGGAGCTCGGACTTTCCTCCCGTCAGGCCCAGACCTGACGAGCGATCATTTAATCCACTTCCACTCTGTATTTAAAAAGTTCGGAGTATGGAGTAATGAGTTGGGAGTAAGAACAAACGTCTCCGAACTCCGAACTCATTACTCCGAACTTAAAAGACCCCGTCTCTCTTAATGGTTCTCCTCGTCACACGTCACTTGTCACTTTTCTTTTTATGGCCTCATTGGCCATCCGGTCCGCATCCCGGTTTTGCTCTCTTGGGATATGAATTATATCATACTTCGAAAATTTCAGCAAAAGATCTTGAACCTGATGGAACAAGAGGCCCAATCTTGGATTCTTGACCCGATAATGCCCGTTTAATT
This sequence comes from Deltaproteobacteria bacterium, assembly GCA_016208255.1. GTDB lineage: Bacteria > Desulfobacterota > RBG-13-43-22 > RBG-13-43-22 > RBG-13-43-22 > RBG-13-43-22. The sequence continues at coordinate 5,353 of JACQYK010000172.1, forward strand.
GTCGAACCAGAAGTTCTGAATCCATATGGATACGAATCTCCTGAACCCCACGGGACAAAGCCCGTTGAAGTCCCAATATCAGGGCCTGATATTCGGCCTCATTATTAGTGGCCGGACCTAAATATTTGCCTTCCTTTACCGAATCGGAATTTTGATCATTGATCAACACCCAACCTGCCCCGGCCGGACCGGGATTGCCTTTAGAAGCCCCGTCCGTAAAGAGCTGCCAGCGGGATAATCTGATTTTATCGGTATGAACAGGCAAAATAACTCCTTTAAGTTAGTTCGAAAATAGGAAATTCAATCAGTTCTGGACCCCCGCTTTCTCGGGGGTGACCGTCCATCTGACTTTTTACGAGGCAATCAAGGTTTAACTTCCACGCCTTTCCTGTGGGTCCCCCTGGGAACCTTTTCTACTCGACGAAGTCGAGCGGCAGAAACCTTGACCCCTTGGCCCCTTGAATCCTTTGGAATATTTTTCATGCTTCGTGGTGCCTCAAAGAGGCATAAGGTCTAATACTAAAACAGGAACCCATCAGGGCTTTTTACTTCCGCCCGATTCGGCAAGATAGAGGATTCGAAGACAACTGGGACAAGGAATGATTTTATCTTTACGATGGAGTTCATTGTACATCTGAGGCGGGATCTGCATGTGGCAACTCAGACAGGTGGCCTCTTTGGCCTCGGCCACGGCCACCCCCTTGAGACGATCCTTTAAAAATTCATATTGTTTTAAGAGGGAGGAATCGATCCGGGAGATCAGTCCTTCCCTCTTCTGCTGGATGGCTGTGAATTCTTTTTCATAAGCCTGGCCTTCTTCCTCCAACTGAACTTTTTTGAGCTTTCCTTCGACCGTCTTGGCTTCCACGGTTTGCTTCAAGACCTTCTCTTTTTGAGTCCCTTCTTCCAGCTTTTCCAGGAATTCCAACAGGAGGTCTTCTTTCCCGCTCTTCCCTTTTTTTAAATCATCAGTCTCCGTCAACATGGCCTTGTATTCTTTGTTGGTTTTAACCTACATCAATTTGATCTGGCTCTTTTTAATCTTTTGTTCAAAATCTTCAATTTCCTTCTCCAAACTTTTCCGTTGTTTTTTCAAACCTTCCATTTCCCGGACAAAGGCCTGAAAAGTTTCCTGGGCTTCCTGGATTTCCCGTTCAACTTTCTCTATTTTCCGGGGAATATCCTCCGCGGCAAAAAGCAGTTCCCGAATGGATTTGTCTACTTGCTGTAATTGGATTAATAAGTTTAATTGTTCTTGCATGGTATCTCCAAAGCTAATAATATTTTAGGTACGGATCACCGGGCTGGATATCTTCCAGGACTTCTATCCCCCAATCATCTGTCTGACTTTTTTTTCTCAATTTATCGGCTAAATCCGGAATCACCCATTTTTCCGAGGGGTAATGACCGATCTCAATCAGCGTCAATGACTTTCCCTGGTGAGAAACCATTGGATGATAACCGATCTCTCCACAAATAAAAACCTGGGCCCCGGTCGAGCAGGCTGCGGGAATCAAGGCGCCTCCCGAGCCCCCGCAAACCGCAGCCTTTTGGATCAGGGGAATGATTAACCCGCTGACCCGCAAAGAGGGGACCTCCACCTCCTGCTTCAATCTTTGGATTAACACTTCCCAGGAAACAGGGGGATCAAAATGTCCCACCCGGCCCAGACCTATATCCGGCGGGGAATTTTCTACCGGATAAATATCATAGGCCATTTCTTCATAAGGATGGGCCCGACGAATCTTCTCGATCAGCTCCGGGACATTGGCTCTTGGAATCAAAACCTCCAATCGCCACTCCAAAGCCCTTTCCATTTCGCCGATTGCTCCCAGAAAAGGATGACTGCCGGCTTCGGCTTTAAAAGTTCCCTCCCCCCGGGATTTGAAGGTACATAACCGATAAGAACCTATGCGACCTGCCCCCATTTCATCCAGGACCGGCATGATTTTTTCTTCGTAGCCCATGGGAATAAAAACAACCAGCTTAACCGACTTTTGAAAAGGCTTCTCAATGGGTCGAAGATCGATCAAGCCCAGCCTGAGGGCTAGAGCCGTGCTGACCCCATCCGGTGCGGAATCCAGATTGGTATGCGCCACCAGAAGGGCGATTTTTTCTTCGGCCATCCGTAAGGCGGTTCGGCCGGGGTCCTGTTCACTGTTGAGGGAAAAAACCGGTTGAAAAAAAAGGGGGTGGTGGCAGATCAGTAATTGCAGACCGTTTTGGACGGCCCAGGAAACGGAGCGAGGGGTGGCCTCCAGGGAGATTCCGATCCGTTCGACCGGTTGTTCCGGATCCCCTAATTGGAGCCCGATATGATCCCAGGTTTCAGCCCAACTGGGTGGAAATCGGACCTCCATCCATTTCTGGATTTCCCTGATTTTAATCGTCATGTTAGTTCGAAAATAGCGTCATCATTAAAAGAGTTCTATTCCGTATTTGGTGGTGTCATGCCCCTGGCGGGGCATGACGGGTTCAACAAAAAAAGGGTGCAAACCCTGCGGGCGCACCCTTTTTTCACTTCTAACCCCAGAGGGTTTGATTGATAGTAACTTTCTAACTCCCATAATAATGAACCATATAATCCGCCACAGTATTTGATCTGGTGGGCCCACCTGGCCTCGAACCAGGGACCTTCCGGTTATGAGCCGGTGGCTCTTCCAACTGAGCTATGGGCCCTTGCTTTTTTAATAAAATTAAATAATATTTAATTTTATATCAGAAGTCAACCAAGAACAGCAAAAACCCTGGAAATTTGATTACTCCACAAAGGACTTCAATCGTTTGCTTCGGCTGGGATGGCGTAATTTCCGCAGGGCTTTGGCCTCGATCTGTCGGATTCGCTCCCGGGTTACATCGAAATCACGGCCAACTTCTTCAAGGGTATGGTCGGCCCTTTCGCCAATACCAAAGCGCATGCGCAACACCTTTTCTTCACGGGGTGTTAAAGTCGACAAGACCCGCTGGGTCTGTTCGGACAGGTTCAAACGGATGACGGCTTCGGATGGCGACAAGATCTTTTTATCCTCGATGAAATCCCGGAGATGGCTGTCTTCTTCTTCTCCGATCGGGGTCTCCAGAGAAATGGGTTCTTTGGCGATCTTTAATACCTTACGAACCTTATCCAGAGGAAACTCCATACGATCGGCAATTTCCTCGGGCGTAGGCTCCCGCCCCAGTTCCTGTACCAGATACCGGGCCGTCCGTATTAATTTATTAATGGTTTCGATCATATGAACGGGGATGCGTATCGTCCGGGCTTGATCGGCGATAGCCCGGGTAATGGCCTGCCGGACCCACCAGGTGGCGTAGGTGCTGAATTTATAACCCCGCTGATATTCGAATTTGTCGACGGCTTTCATCAACCCGATATTCCCTTCCTGAATCAAGTCCAGGAACTGAAGCCCACGGTTGGTATATTTTTTGGCAATACTGACCACCAGCCGCAGATTGGCCTCTATTAATTCCGCCTTGGCGTCCCGGGCCTTGATTTCCCCCTCGTCCACTTGTTTGATAATTCTTTTCAGGGCCTTGGAAGTCATCTTGGATTCCTGCTCCACCCTTCGTATCTTCCGTTCCCCGTTTCGAATTTTCTTATCGATTTCTAAAAGACTGTCTTTATAAAGACCGGTCTGGCGGGTCAGGGATCTGGCCTGTCCGTCTTTTTTTAGCTTGCGCAAGGCTTTTTTCAAATCCGGCAGACTCATACAGGCCTTTTCGGCACAGTCCTCAATCTCCCGTTCCCCTTTTTCGATTCGATCGGCAAATCCTTTCAGTTTATTAATAATACGATCGATCTGCCGTTTGTCCAGGCGAAGCTCTTTGAGCCGTTCGACGATTAATAACTTATTATCTTCGATTTTATCGCGCGCCTTTTTTCGGCGCGGAAGCGGGAGATCGTGGTTGAGCTTCTCGATCAGTTTTCTGTTTTTCTCATAAAGCTCAGCCACCTCGGAAAAAAGCTGCAAGACCTTTTTACGGTGGGCTTCCGTTTCGATGAAGGGGTCTTCATCATCCATATCGCGGACAATTTCCCTGAGCTTAATAATGCCCTGCTCGAACTTCTCCCCCAGGGCCAGGATTTCTTTGATCCCGACCGGGGAATCCAGAAGGGCGTCAATAACCTCGTGTTTTCCTTCTTCGATCCTTTTGGCGATTTCCACTTCGCCTTCGCGGGTCAGGAGGGAATAAAATCCCATTTCTTTTAAATACATTTTAACCGGGTCATTGATTTTAATCCCGATTTCCGGCCCCCATTTCAGATCCTCTTCCTCCTCCTCCACGCGGTCTTCATCCACTTTCTCTTTGGCCCTGACTCGAGGAGCCCCTTCCAGAATTTGAATATCCGTTTCATCGAACAGGTAAATCATATCATCGATCGGTTCGGTCCCGACCAATTCCGGCGGCAGGGACTCTTCGTTCTCTTCCAAATCGAGAAATTCCTTTTCCTTGGTCAAGGAAATCATTTTGTTAAGTTCATCCATGGTGTTGTCTTTAGCCATACGGACTCCTTTATCCTTTTGAGGAGACCAGGATTTCTTTTCTCCTCTGGAGCAATTCTTTTTTCATAACCAACAGGGATTTCAACTCTTCGGTTATCCCCAGCTTTTCTTTTGACCGAATCTCCTGATAGAGGGCTTTTTCCTGTTGTTGCAGTTGTCTCAAATGAATTCGTTTGATGAGGTCGAACAAAAAGGCTTCTTCATCTTTCAGATCCACAAAACCCTTGATGGCCAGTGCGGAAACCCGGTTTTTTAAACCCTGATCTTCGAGTTGGTTGAGCAAAAGGCCGGGGTTGACCTCGCCCTGCTGCTGAAAGGTTTCCTGTATGGCTTCATAGATGATTCTGGCCTCCGGCGACTCGAAAAAATCTCCCCGGTCCTCATTCAAAAGTATAGTGGCGGCCCGGGGAATCCTCATGATCGCCTCGATCATATGCCACTCCAGACCGGGGACCGGTTCCTCCTTTATGGCCTGTTGATCCCGGCCGGCTTTCCTGCGAACCGATTTTGAATCTTTCAAGGATCTCCAGAGGACCGATTCCGGGATCTTCAATTTATCACTCACCAGACCGGCATAGTAAGCCCGCTCCACCTCCGAATTCAGGGCCTTCAGGTGGGGCACCAAACGTTCCACCATTCGGGCCTGATCCAGGACCTGGGGCTTGACCTCTTTAATCTGCTGGTTAAAGAAGAAGGTCATCATGGGCTCGGCCTGTTCAAGTTCGGCGGCGAATCGTTCCGGTCCCATCTGAAGCAGATAACTGTCCGGATCGGTATCGGGGGGCAGGACCTTGATCCTGGCCGATACCCCTTCCTGCTGAAAAAGAGAAACGCTTCTTAGCGCAGCCTGAAGACCCGGAGGATCACCGTCAAAAAGGAGGACCAGGTCCTCGGCCATCCCCTTCAGTTTCCGAATCTGAAAAGAACCCAAAGCGGTTCCCAGAGAGGCGACGGTTTGTTTGAATCCCTGCAGGTGTAAGGTCAAAAGGTCGAAATAACCTTCAACAATGACCGCCTGATTCAGCTTTCGAATTACCGGAGCGGCTTGAGGCAGCCCATAAAGGACCCGACCCTTATTGAAGATAACCGATTCCGGAGAATTTAAATACTTGGGAGTCTCTTGACCCAAAGATCGGCCCCCCAATCCGATGACCCGTTTCTGTTCGTCAAAAATCGGAAAGATGAGCCTGTTTCTAAATCGATCATAATGACCGCCCTTATCCTTTTTAATGATCAAGCCCGATTGTTCCAGGAGGGGAAGCGGGACCTTCTCCCGGGTCAGGAAAGACCCCAGCCTATCCCAGCCTTCCGGGCTATACCCCAGAAAAAACTCCTCGGCTGTCTTACGGTTCATCTTTCGGAATTTAAGGTATTCCCGCCCTTTTTGGCCGTTTTTGTCTTTCATTAAGACCTGATGGTAAAAGTCAGCCGCCAGGGCCTGAAGATTTCGAAGGGCCTCTTTATTCCCTGGCCCGGCTTCGGAACCACGGTCCGCAGAGGCCTTGGGCAATGGAATTCTCAGGCGCTCGGCGAGTTCACTCACCGTTTCCGGGAAAGTCAGATGGTGATAATGCATAAAAAAGGTAAAGACATTTCCTCCCAGCCCGCACCCGAAACAGTGAAAAATCTGTTTCTCTTCATTAACCATAAAGGAAGGAGTCTTTTCGGGATGAAAAGGGCATAAGCCCTGAAAGTTGCGACCTGTTTTTTTTAAGGCAACCACTTCGGAAACAACACTGACCAGGTTGACGGAATCTTTTATCTGGGAAATAAAAGATTCAGGGAAGAAGGATGTTTTTGGCATTACTCGGTTCCAGTAAAATGAAGATTCCCCGGCCGCCGCTGGCGATCAGGGAATCTTCAACGAAGAAGAATCATTTTATTTAAATGAAACCAGAAGGGTTAAATCGTTAAGAACCATAAAATCTCAACCCCTTGATCGAAGGCTACCTCTTTTTGGTGTCCTGTTCTTCTCGATTAAGGGAATCTCGCCGGAGATCCCCTGGCGCTTCAGGAAGGATTTTTTCTCCTAGGCGGAGGAAAGTCGTTGTTTGACAATGGCCTGAATCGTTTGGCCTTCCGCCCGACCGGCCAGTCGAGCCATAGCCGATTTCATCACCTTACCCATATCCTTTATCCCCGAAGCTTTGAGCTCCAGGATGATTTGATCAATAGTCTCCTCAATCTCCAAAGGGGTGGCCTGAACCGGCAGAAAACCGGAAAATATTTCTATTTCGGCCTTCTCTTTTTCCGAAAGATCCGTCCGTCCGCCTTTTTCAAATTGCTCGACAGCCTCTTTCCCTTGCCGGATCATTCCTTTAATTACAGAAATAATTTCCGGATTTTCCAGTTTCCCTCGTCGTTCGATTTCCTTGTTTTTCAAGGCCGCTCGAAGCAGGCGCAGGGCCGAGAGCCTCATTTTGTCTTGAGTCTTTAAAGCTTTCTTGAAACCTTCTTCGATGTCCTGCATTAAGCTCATAAGTCTAAGATCCGGATAAATTATGTAGAATCTTATAAGTATAATTATTAATTAATAAATGTCAAGAGAAAATGCCGGTCTGGGAGCGTGTGTTTTTTTTGAGCCAGTCGATGGCCTCGACCAGGTTCAGGGTGCCGCTGTAGATCGCCCGGCCGGTGATCATTCCCACCAGGCCGTCCTCTTCCAGGGAGGCCAGGCTTTGAACATCGACCAGACGGGCAATGCCTCCGGCGGCAATCACCGGGAGGCGGGTGGCTTGGGCTAATCTCCTGGTGGAGGAGATAGAGGGGCCTTGCTGGGTTCCATCCCGTGAGATATCGGTGAAGATGACCGCCGTGACCCCCCAGTCTTCATAGGATGGGGCCAGGTCGACGGGGTCTATTTCGGAAAGCTCGGTCCAGCCTTCCACTGCGATTCGATTGTCCCGGGCATCCAGGCTGACCATAATCCGTCCCGGGAATAACCGGCAGGCTTCCTGAACCAGCCGGGGATCTTTTAAAGCGGCCGTCCCTAAAATGACCTGGGCTAATCCCAAAGAAAGATAATTTTCAACCGTTTTAAGGTCACGGATTCCTCCACCCAGTTGAACCGGTATGGGTGTTCTCTCCACAATCTCCCTAATGACGGCCCTGTTCCGGGGTCCTTTTTCAAAGGCCCCATCCAGATCGATGATATGAAGCCGTTCGGCCCCCTGGTCAATCCATTGCCGGGCCATTTCCTGGGGATGGTCCGAAAAAACGGTCTCGGCCTCGGCTCGCCCTTCCCGAAGTCTGACACAGCGGCCGCCTTTTATATCTACTGCGGGGATGATAATCATTTCTTTATGAATAAGAATTCAAAGTTCAAAGTTCAAGGTTCAAAGTTTAAAGTTTAAAGTTTAAAGTTTAGAAAATTGGAAAAAGGCAAAATTGAGGGACTCGTAAAAAGTCGCCAGAAACCCAAAAACGTCATTCCGGTCGGTCGGTTTCACCGACCTCCAGTAAGAGACCTTCGAAGGAGGTCGAGCGAAAGCCGGAATCCAGGAACTTCAATAAGTTAAAAACACCCTGGACCCCGGTTTTCACCGGGGTGACGACTTCCTACGAACTTCCTGGTGGTTAGTTTATTTTACAGCGTCGTTATGCGGCGTCTATTAGCTTTTTACGAGTTCATCAAAATTCATGCATAATAATGCATAATCGGGAATTATAACCGCACCACCTAATATCAAACCGGTATTCCGGTTCCCCGATCAAGTCGGGGACAAGCTTAACGGAAATAAAAAAATGGGATGAGGCGGGATCTTTTAAGGAGACGAAAAAAACCTTACAAAGATATCTCTCTGATTAGTCCATCAAAGTATTCCTTTGGTGGAACGAACCGTTTTCAGACCCGTTTGGATCTGGCTGGCCTCATTAATAGCCCGCCCAAAACTTTTAAATAGGGCTTCGATGATATGATGCATATTCTCCCCGTCCAAAACCCTCAAATGAAGAGTAAGGCCGGCACGGTTGACCAGGGCCTGAAAAAATTCTTTAATCAAGGCCGTATCAAACCCCTCCACCCGAACTTTGCGTGGTTTCCATCCATAAAATAAATAGGGACGTCGGGAGATATCTACCACCGTCATGACCAGGGCCTCATCCATGGGCAGAAGGGAACTTCCGTATCGCTTAATCCCCTTAAAATCTCCCCAGCATTTTTGGAAGGCATCCCCAAGACAAATACCGATATCTTCGACCGTATGATGAAAACCCACCTCGATATCCCCCTGGGCCTTAAGATCAAGATCCAAGAACCCGTGATGGCTCATCAACTCCAGCATATGATTAAGAAAAGGAACTGGTGTTTCTATCCTGCTTATTCCTTTGCCGTCCAGGGCGAGCTTGAGCCGGATCCGGGTCTCCCGGGTTTCCCTGTTGACTTCAGCGGTTCTCTTTTTAGGGGGATTCTTCATCGATTCAAATTCAAAGGAAAAAGTTAAAACTCATAGATTGATGAGGATGGATACTTGTCTCACTTAATGAGGTGATTATCTAACGAGAAGGTTTTTGCCTATCGCCTCATGCCTTACGCCTCACCTCTTTTTTTATATGGTGGAGATGGGGGGGATCGAACCCCCGGCCTGTACATTGCGAACGTACCGCTCTCCCATCTGAGCTACATCCCCACTTTATTAAGGCTTCAAGGGATCGAGGGGTCCATCAGGCCATCGGCGTGATTAGAATCCTCAAATCCTATTTTGATACTTACACTATACCAAAATAATTTGACAAATCATTTAAAAAAAGTTATTATTTTTTTTTATTTAATTTTTTTTAAGGAGGTTCCTTTGGCTAATCATCCCTCGGCCCTGAAAAGGGCCAAACAAAACAAAGTTCGCCGTTCACGGAATGCGAGCGTGAAATCCAAGATAAAAACAAAGGTTAAGCAATACCTTCAGACTTTGGACGCTTCCCCGGAAGAATCAGCGTCTCCCGCCTTGATTGAGGCTGTTTCTTTAATTAATCGAGCCGGTTCCAAAGGCATTTTACATCCGCGAACGGCCTCTCGAAAGATTTCCAGACTTTCAAAAAAGATCAACAAAACATCCGGACAATCCGCGGCCCAGGCCTAAAAATTCTCCAGAATCGAGTTATGGATCCGTTCGGAGAGGTCTTGTGCTATTTTTTTGATCGCCTCTTCCTTATTCCGCTGGGTCTGGTTGGGGTCGGTGGTTACCCGGTAGACCTCATATCTTGATAAACCCTGGTTCTGCCACAGAATCTTTTCATTATCGGAGCGCTGGCAGGTAACTTCCAGGAAAATAGTCAATCTTCTTTCCAGGGCCTGAGACAAGTTGGCATAAATAACCGGATCGATGGCGATGGATCTGATTTTTCCGATGATTTGGGCCTGGGCCTCTGATTCCGAAACCACCCGAAGGACTTGACTCCGGTTAAACTCATAAATCAAGGCATTGGCAAAAATCACTTCCACCCCGGGTTCGATACTTTCATTTAAAAAAACAGGAATGGATACCGTTTTAATATCGGGGGGCAGATTGTTAACGGAACCCCGGAAACCATATCCGGCGCATCCGGAGATAATCCACAAGACAAAAAAACCGGCCATCAGCCGATAAACGTTCAGAAGGGGCCTTTTCACTGATAATCTCCTTTATTTAACCACAATATTCACTAATTTTCTCTGAATCACAATGGTTTTGACCCATTCTTTGCCTTGAAGCCACTCCTGAATCCGTGGCAGTTCCCAGGCCAGGTTTTTGATCTCTTCCTCGGTCACCGAAGTGCCGACGGTAATCCTGGAACGGACCTTGCCGTTAACCTGGATAACCACCACTTGTTCTTCTTCCGTTAAAGCGTTGGGATCCCACTCCGGCCAGGGTTGATCATGGATGCTCCCCGTTTTACTCAGGAGCTGCCAGAGTTCTTCGCAGACATGGGGGACGATGGGGGACAGGAGGATCAGGCCGGTTTCCACCGCTCTGGCCATGAGTGAATTTTTAGTCGGATCCCCGGTCTGGTCGGCCTGAAACAAATAAAGGGAATTGACTAATTCCATAACCGCACTGATGGCCGTATTGAAATGAAAACGGTCATCGACATCCTCGGTAACCTTTTTGATGGTCTGATTTAATTTAACATATAGACCTCGACCGGGATCGCTGACCGGGATATCCCTTTCAGAAAAGGAGGCCCCCTGAATTTGTTCTCGACAATCTAAAACCAGATTCCAGAATCTTTGGAGAAAACGGAAAGAACCCTCGACCCCTTGATCGCTCCATTCCAAATCCCTATCCGGCGGAGAGGCGAACAGACAAAAAAGACGTACGGTATCGGCCCCGTATTTTTGGATCAGGGCATCGGGGTCCACGACATTCCCCTTAGACTTGGACATCTTGGCCCCGTCTTTAATCACCATCCCCTGGGTGAGCAGATTAATAAAAGGTTCATCCACTTTCAGCAATCCCAAATCCCTGAGGACCTTGGTAAAAAAACGAGAGTACAATAAATGAAGAACGGCATGCTCGATCCCGCCGATATATTGATCCACCGGCATCCAGTAGTCCACTCGACTTGGATCCAGAGGCCCTTCCGAATAATCCGGACAGGCGTAGCGGTCAAAATACCAGGATCGGCCTCAAGAGGCAGGAGAACCGGCAGGCGATCCTCCCTTTCCGGGACTATCCCGCATCGGTCACAATAGATCATTGGGATGGGCGCGCCCCAGTACCTTTGTCTGGAAACCCCCCAGTCCCTTAAGCGGTATTGCACTTTTTCCCGGCCCTGCCCTTTTTCTTCCAGATTCCGGGTAATCGCCTTTTTGGCCTCTTCATTATCCAATCCGTTAAAAGGTCCGGAATTAACCAGTTTTCCCGGCCCCTCATAGGCCTCGGTCATGGTTTCCGGGGTTAAAGGCTCTTCTCCCTCGGGCTGAATAACCACCCTGAGCGACAATCCATATTTGCGGGAAAATTCAAAATCCCGTTGGTCATGAGTGGGCACGGCCATCACCGCCCCGGTCCCGTATCCCATCAGGACAAAGTTAGCCACAAAAATGGGCATCTTTTCCTGGGTCATCGGATTGATGCAATAAGAGCCGGTAAAAACCCCTTCCTTTTCCAGATCGACATCCGAATCCGGGCGGCGGTTCAATCCTTGAACCTTTTTAACGAAGGCTTTGACCGGTTCTTCCTGGGAGGTGTTCAGCGAGAGTTTCTGAACCAAGGGATGTTCCACGGCCAGGCTCATGAAGGTGGCCCCGAAAAGGGTATCCGGGCGGGTGGTAAAAACCGTCAATTTTCCGGAACCATCCCCCAGAGGGAAATCAATTTCCGTTCCGTAACTCTTCCCGATCCAATTGCGCTGCATGATCAGGACCTTTTCCGGCCAGCCGGGCAGTTTCTCGCACCATTCCAGGAGCTCCTCGGCATATTGAGTGATACGGAAAAACCACTGCTCCAACTCTTTCCCCTGAACCGGTTGGTCGCAACGCCAGCACCGCCCATCCCCGACTACCTGTTCATTGGCCAGAACGGTCTGACATCGGGCGCACCAGTTGACCAGAGACTTTCGACGATAGACCAGGCCTTTTTCCCACATCCTCAGGAAAAAAAGCTGCTCCCATTTATAATAGGTGGGATCACAGGTGGCCAGTTCACGGTCCCAGTCATAACTGAAACCCAATTGTTTCAATTGGGTTCTCATATAATCAATATTGTCATTGGTCCATCGGGCTGGATGAACCTTGTTGGCGATGGCCGCATTTTCAGCAGGCATCCCGAAGGCGTCCCAACCCATGGGGTGCAGGACATTAAACCCTCTCATCCTTTTATATCGGGCCACCACATCACCGATGGTATAGTTCCGAACGTGACCCATATGGATCCTTCCCGAAGGATAAGGGAACATCTCCAGGAGATAATATTTCTTCCGGGCCGGATCTTCGACTACTTTGAAGGCCTTGGTCTGCTCCCATCGGGCCTGCCATTCGGCCTCGATGGCATGGGGATTATATTTAATATTCATAAATAGAATTAGTCCTGGTGTTAATAGTAACAAGTTCAACAATAGTAATGAACTCTGAAAAAGTCAGTCAACCGGTAGCGCCGGAGGCGGAGTTAAGTCCCCGGATCAGATTCTGACTTTAGAGGATCGAGCTTTTCTCCTTCGGCCTCGGCTTTTCCGTATTTTTCCAAAAAAATGCCGTCCAGGATGCCGTTGATAAAAGCCCCTGACTCTTCAGTGCCGTATTGTTTTCCCAGATCGATAGCTTCATTAATGGCTACCCGGGGAGGAATATCGTTGCAGAAGACCAGCTCAAAAACAGCGATCCTCAGAATATTTCTATCCACCCCGGACATCCGTTCTATCCGCCAATTTTCAGCATAATCCCTTATAAGACTGTCGATGGCTTCCCTTTTTTCCCCAACCCCTTGAACCAGACGGGAAAAATAAGGCTGGGATCCTTTTTTTACCGGAAAGTTCTCTGAAAAAACAGCCAGGGACGATTCGACAGGGTTAGCCGGATTCATCTCAATCAGAAAAAGGGCTTGCAGGGCCGCCTCCCGCGATTTTCTTCGGCTTCCCTTGGACCAGGTCTTCGGATCATGAGTTTGGGACAGGTCCGGAGCCTCCGCTCCCCCCTTGCTTATATTTAAAGTACTATTCATTTATTTTTTTTAGCAAATCCACCATCTCAATGGCTGCTATGGCTGCACTCCAGCCTTTATTTCCGGCCTTGGAGCCGGCCCGCTCGATGGCCTGCTCCAGGGTATCGGTGGTCAGCACCCCAAAAGCCATGGGGACCCCGGTCTCCAGAGAGGCGTTGGCGATGCCTTTGGACATCTCGGCGCTGACGTATTCAAAATGAGGGGTCGACCCCCGGATTACCGCTCCGAGACAAATAATGGCATCATATTTTTTTTTCAAAGCCAACTGCTTGGCCACCAGGGGAATTTCAAAGGCCCCCGGCACTTTATACACCGCCACATCTTCCTCTCTGGCACCATTCCGATTCAAGGCATCCAGGGCCCCCCCAACCAGATGTTCGCCGATAAAATCATTGAACCGGCTTACCACCAGGGCGAATTTCATCCCTTCGGCTTGCAGTTTTCCTTCAAATATCCTGGCCATCGGCCTTCCTCCTTTAATAAAATAAGGTTCAAGGTGTAAGGTTTAAGGTCCAAAGAAAAACCGTATACCTTATACCGTGGACCTTGGACCTTAACTTGCTTGACCCCTTGAACCCTGTACTTATGGAATTATGATTTCACCGCTTCTCCGCCACTGGCGCCCAAATCAAGCAGGTGACCCATTTTCTGCCGTTTGGTTTTCAGGTAATTGATATTCTCTTTCTTAGGGGTAATTTCAATGGGTACCCGTTCGGTGACCTGAAGGCCGTATCCTTCCAATCCGATTATTTTCTTGGGATTATTAGTCATTTGGCGCATCTTCCGAACCCCAAGGTCGGACAATATCTGGGCACCGATCCCGTAATCCCTCAAATCGGGCTTAAATCCCAGGGCCTCATTGGCCTCCACCGTATCCTTGCCCTGATCCTGAAGCGCATAGGCCCTAAGCTTGTTGACCAGTCCTATTCCGCGTCCCTCCTGATGGATATACAACAATACGCCGCTACCCTCTTTTTCAATCTTTTTTAAAGCGGCTTTAAGTTGTTCCCCGCAGTCACACCGGAATGACCCGAAGACATCACCGGTCAGGCATTCGGAATGGACCCGGACCAGGATCTCTTTTCTGGAGTCGATTTCCCCCTTAACCAGGGCCAGATGCTGGTGCTCATCCACATCGTTCTCATAAACAATGGCTTTAAAAGTGCCATAAGGAGTCGGCAAAACCGTCTCCGCTCGACGATGGACGAAGGATTCGTTTTTAAAACGATATTCGATCAGGTCCTGGATGGTAATGATTTTAAGGTTGTGCTCCCGGGAAAAAGACTCCAGATCCGGCATCCGGGCCATGGTCCCGTCATCCTTCATGATCTCACAAATGACCCCAAAGGGCTTTAAGCCGGCCAGACGGGACAGATCCACGGAACCTTCGGTTTGCCCGGTCCGGACCAATACCCCTCCTCTCCGGGCCCTCAAAGGAAAGACATGGCCCGGACTGACCAGGTCTTCCGGCTGGGCCTGGTCGTTAATAGCCGCCAAAATAGTCGCAGCCCGGTCGGCGGCGGAAATTCCGGTGGTCACGCCTTTGCGAGCCTCAATAGATACCGTAAAGGCCGTTTTAAGGTTAGAGGTATTGTGACGGACCATCATCGGCAATTGTAACTGTTCAACCTTTTCAGGTGTCAGGGAGAGGCAAATAAGACCCCGTCCGTATCTGGCCATGAAATTGATGGCTTCAGGCGTAATCTTTTCGGCTGCCATGGTCAAATCCCCTTCATTTTCCCTATCTTCATCATCGACCAGGATGATCATCTTCCCGGCCCGGATATCTTCCAGGGCATCTTCTATAGTCGAAATCGGCATAATAAAACTCCTTCAAAGCCGTCAGCAATCAGCGGTCAGCGGTCAGTTTAGTCTTTTTGCTGAATGCTGAATGCTGATCGCTGATCGCTTCTTTTACAAAAATCCATGTTCTCTCAAAAAATCCTCATTCACCTTTGACTTTAATAACCCGTCCTCTTTTCGGCGGGATAAAAACTGATAGACATATTTCCCGATCAGGTCGGTCTCCAGGTTTACTTCGTCTCCGATCTTTTTTCCCGCCAGGGTGGTTTGGGCACCGGTATGGGGGATAATGGTCAATTCCAGGTCCTTCTCACCAACCCTATTAACGGTTAAACTGACCCCGTCGACGGCGATGGATCCTTTTTCCACGATGAAGGGCCTTAATGATTCCGGAAAGGAAATGGTTAGCCTGAAGAAATTCTCTTGAAATTCTTTGTGAACAATCCGGCCGGTTCCATCAATATGGCCGGTAACCCAATGCCCCCCCAGCCGGTCGGACAATCGCAAGGCCCTTTCCAGATTGACTTGATCCCCGACCTTGAGTTTCCCCAGATCGGAACGGGTCAGGCTTTCTTCCGAGACATCAACCGAGAAGGAGTTTTCTGTCCAGGTTGTGGCCGTCAGACAGACTCCGTTCACGGCCACACTTTCTCCCAGATTCCTTTCTTCCCAGGGGAATTCCGGTTTGATCGACAAAAGGGCTTTATCCCTTTTCTTCTCAATTCGGAGAACGACCCCCTGTCCTTCTACTAATCCGGTAAACATTGCGGTCTATCTGGTCGGTTTTGTCTATTTGGTCTGTTGAGTAATATGTTTTTTGCCTCAAGCCTCAAGCCTCAAGCCTCAAGCCTCAAGCCTCAAGCCTCGTGCCTCACGCCTCACGCATTTTTAGTCTATTTGGTCTATTTAGTCGATCCAGTCTGTTTGGTAAGCTACTTTTCGCCTAACGCCTCACGCCTAACGGTTTTTATATTATCTCACGTTTCGGGATAGGCTTCCACTAAAATATCCCCGGACCATGGTTTAACACTCATCTCTTTCAGCCGGATGGCTTCGGTCATCCTGGTTATCCCTGCTCCTCCGATCATTCCTACGGCCTTTCGGCCTCCGATAAGGCAGGGGGCGATAAAAATAATCAGTTTATCCACCAGGCGTTCCTTTAGGAAAGAACCGTAAACCTCGGCCCCTCCTTCAACTAAAAGGCTGGTAATTCCCCGCCGGCCCAAATCGGTCAGCAGTTCTTTGATAGAGATCTGTCCGCCCCGGGCCGGCAGGGAGAGAATCTCCACTCCCTTTTTTTCCAGCTTTTGCCTTTTTTGGTCCCGGACCTTGGTCCCGCTGACTATCAGGGTCTTGGCCGGACCCTCCAGAATTCGCGCCTTCAGGGAAATCCGCAATTGGGGGTCCAAGACGATCCTCAAAGGATCTTTGATCTTTCCCCGAGGTAATCTTACGGTCAGCAGTGGATCATCGGTAATCACAGTCCTAATGCCAACCACAACCCCATCCACCCGGTTTCGCAGGTGGTGCACCCTAAGCCGGGACCGTTCGTTGCTGATCCATTTTGAATCACCGGTCCGGGTGGCGATCCGACCGTCGAGGCTGACCGCCGCTTTCAAGATGACGAAAGGCAGACCGGTTGTAATCCATTTTATATAAACCTCGTTCAGACGCCGGCAATCTTCCTCCAGGACCCCCCGAACCACCTTGATCCCCTGGGATTGAAGCCGATCGGCCCCGCCCCCTTTAACCACCGGGTTGGGATCGGCCAATCCAAAAACCACTTTTTTTATTCCGCTTTCTATAATGGCCTGAGTGCAGGGAGGCGTTCGGCCGAAATGATTGCAGGGTTCCAGATTCACATACAGGGTCGCCCCTTTGGCCTCTTTCCCTGCCTGGGCGATGGCCATCGGTTCGGCATGGGGACCGCCGGCCTTTTGATGAAATCCCTGGCCGACCACCCTCCCTTTTCGGACCACTACCGCTCCGACCATCGGATTGGGAGAGGTTCTCCCCAGACCCTTTCGGGCTAGACGCAGGGCCATTTTCATATAGAGGTTAGCTTTTGCAGTAGGCGAGGGCATAGGGAATGGTGAGAAACGGGGAACGAGTAACGAGCAACGATAATCCCTTTTTCCTCGTCACCCGCGGTCCGTCACTTTTTATTTTTTTTATTTTCTTTCTTTTTCCGGCTCTCCAGCAGTTCCTTCAATTCCAGCACAAAGTCACCCGGGTCCTTGAATTGGCGGTAAACAGAGGCGAACCGCACATAAGCCACATCATCCCATTCGTGGAGCTTACTCATGACCAACTCTCCGATTTCCGAGGTGGCAATTTCCTTTCGTCCGGAGTCCTGGAAAGATTGTTCCAAAAAATCTATGAATTCTTCAATGGCTTCAACGCTGATCGGACGCTTCTTGCAAGCCACCTGGATCCCTTCGACGATCTTTTCCCGTTGAAAAGGCTCCCGTCGTCCATCCTTTTTGATCACCACCGGATGGATTTCCTCCACTTTCTCATAGGTGGTAAACCGGCGCTGACAGGCGTCACATTCCCGCCGTCGCCGGATCATGATCCCTTCCCGGCTGAGTCTTGAATCAACCACTTTGTTATTAAAAGAACCGCAATAAGGGCATTTCATTGATCATTCCTTTCCGGAAAATTGAATCAACGTAACCTGGGCGGTTTTCAACAAGGCTTCGGAAAGGGCATCGGCATATCCTTCCCGATAATAAATTTCCCTTATCCCGGCATTGATCAGCATCTTGGAGCAGATGACGCAGGGAAGGTTGGTACAATACAGAGTCGCCCCTTCAATGGAGACGCCGTGATGAGCAGCCTGAATAATCACATTCTGTTCGGCATGGATACCCCGGCATAATTCATGCCGTTCCCCGGACGGAATTCCTTCCTGTTCTCTAAGGCACCCGACATCCAGACAATGGGGAATGCCGGAAGGCGCGCCATTGTATCCGGTGGCCAGTATTCTTTTCCCTTTAACGGCAATAGCCCCCACCCGGCGTCGCAGGCAGGTCGAACGTCGGGCCACCAGTTCGGCAATATCCATAAAATAGACCGGCCAAGGGGGACGTTGGGGAGTGATCATAAGAGATTCTTTCAGCTTAAGTCTGAGAATTTAATTCTGACTTTTAGGAATTACGTCCAACCTGTTGCTGGTTGCTGGTTGCTCGTTGCTCGTAAAAACGAGTGACCAGGAACGAGTAACCAGTAACTAATAAATTTCAAATCGGTTTGGTCGGGTCTTCATCCAATTTTCGGATCCTTCTCAAATGCCTCCCTTTTTCAAAAGGGGTTTCTAAAAAAGTCAGAACGATCTCCCGGGCCAACCCGGGTCCGACTACCCGGCTCCCCAAGGCCAGGATATTGGCATTATTATGGGCCCTGGCCATCCGGACGGTATAGAGATCATTGCAGAGAGCAGCCCGGACTCCCGGCAGCCTGTTGGCGGTGATGGACATGCCGATTCCGGTCCCGCAAATCAGGATGCCTGTTTTTACCTGACCGGAGGAAACCGCCCGGGCCACCTTGAAGGCAAAATCCGGGTAATCCACCGATTCATCAGAAAAAGTCCCCACATCTTCCCAGCGGACCCCTTTGGCTGAAAGCATTTCAAGAATGGTTTTCTTTAAAGCAAACCCGGCGTGATCGGCCCCGATCATCAGGTCAATTTTCATATTTTTCTTTCTCCCGAGGGACTCTGCAAAAATCATTAAAAAGGGGTACAGATAAAATCCTCCTGATGAGATCAGGAGAACGCAGGACAAACCGGGACATTATTCTCAAGTAAGGATTTGGGGGGGCAGGAGGACACCATGAGGTACGCTGCCACAACCGTCTATGCCGTGGAATCCGTTAAACCTCAGGAACGAAGGACCTTCTTTAAAGCCCTCAGCTGTATTTTTTAAAAAGCAATACGGCATTGGTTCCCCCAAAACCGAAAGAATTGGTCATGGCGACATTCACTTGGGTCTTCCGGGCCACATGGGGGACATAATCCAGATCGCATCCGGGATCCGGATTATCTAAGTTGATCGTTGGCGGAATGAGATCTTCCAGAATGGTCAGCGTGGTGAAAACCGCTTCCACTCCTCCGGCGCCGCCCAGCATGTGCCCGGTCATGGACTTGGTGGAGCTGACGGCCAGCTTGGAGCTATGGTCCTTGAATACCGCTTTGATGGCCAAGGTCTCCGCCGCATCATTCAGGTCCGTTGAGGTCCCATGGGCATTGATGTATTGGACCTGCTCCGGTTTCATCCCGGCATCATCCAGGGCCATTTGCATACACCGGATCGCCCCGTCTCCATCCGGAGAAGGTTGGAACATGTGATAGGCATCCCCGGTCAATCCATAGCCCACAATCTCTCCCAGGATCGGAGCACCTCGCTCCAGGGCAAATTCCAAATCTTCCAGGATCATGATGCCGCTGCCCTCGGCCATGACAAACCCGTCCCGGTCTTTGTCAAAGGGCCGGGAGGCCTTTTCCGGTTCCTCATTTCGGGTGGAAAGGGCCCGCATGGCACAAAATCCACCCACGGCCAGGGGGGTGATTACCGCTTCCACCCCGCCGCAGATCATGGCCTTGGCCGCTCCTCTTTGGATCAGTTTGAATGAGTCACCTATGGCGTGGTTGCCCGCCGCACAAGCGGTCTCGATCGATAAATTAGGACCCTTGGCCCCGTATTCAATGGCGATCTCTCCCGGAGCCATATTGGCGATCAACATGGGGATAAAAAAAGGACTGATTCGATCCGGACCGCGATTGAGCATGAGGGTATGGGTGTCTTCAATGGTCCGGAGTCCTCCCAATCCGCAGCCGGTCACGACCCCCACCCGTGGGGCCAGTTCCGGGGTAATTTTCAATCCCGATTGTTCCATGGCCATCCGGGCCGCCCCCAGGGCGTAATGAACAAAGACATCCAGCCGTTTGATCATCTTCTGAGGGACAAAATCCTCAGACTTAAACCCCTTGATCTCACCGGCTATGCGGGTCTTAAATTTACTGGCATCAAAGCGGGTAATCGGTCCTATTCCCGACCGACCTTGGCACAAATTATCCCAGTTATCCTTCACCCCTACCCCCAGGGGGGTTACCAGACCCAGTCCCGTAACTACCACTCTTTTTTTCAAAACCTTCCTCCTGGATAAAGGATTTCAACCCTGTCTACTGGGTGTTGGCCTTAATGTAATCAATAGCATCCTGAACGGTTTTGATATTTTCGGCATCTTCGTCGGCAATAGAAATATTAAAGGCCTCTTCCATAGCCATAATCATCTCCACCAGATCCAACGAATCGGCTCCCAGATCATCTACAAAAGATGCCTTGGGAACCACGTCCTCTTCGGCAACGCTCAACTGCTCACAAATAATGGCCCTCACTTTTTCTTCAATATTCATGGGTAAGTACTCTCCTTTCGGTCTTTGTTTTGCTCTTGATATCTTTGGTCGACCTTGAGCCTTCCGTCAGGCAATCATACATAAACTGCAATGAACAATCTGTCCAGAGAAAAAAACAGCCGGATCTGAGGCGGCCACGGTCGGAAAACCTTTTATTTTCTTCTGACTTCTGGATTCTGACTTCTGGATTCTATTTTTATTTTTTACATATACATCCCACCGCTGATATGAATGACCTGACCGGTGATATAATTGGAAGCCCTGGAAACCAGAAAACCCACTAATTCGGCCACCTCTTCAGGTTGCCCGCTCCGGCCCATAGGAATCAGGTTTAAAAATTCCTGACGGACCTGTTCCGGAAGCACGGCGGTCATCTCGGTCTCTATAAATCCCGGTGCGACCGCGTTTACCTGAATCCCCCGGGAGGCCACCTCTTTAGCCACCGACTTGGTAAATCCGATGAGCCCGGCCTTGGAAGCGGCATAGTTGGCCTGGCCTGGATTCCCCATGACTCCGGAAACGGAGGCGATATTGACGATCTTTCCCGATTTATTCCTGATCATCGACCGGATCACCGCCTGGGTGCAATTAAAGGCCCCTTTCAGATTGATGGCCATGACCCGGTCCCAGTCCTCTTCCTTCATTCGCATCAGCAGTGAATCCTTGGTAATACCGGCATTGTTGATTAAAATATCGATTCGGCCCCATTCCTTCTGTAAACCGTCAATTTGGGATTGCACCTCCTGAAAATCGGCCACACTGAAATAACAAATTTTCCCCCGGGCCCCTTTGGCCTCCACCTCCCGCAAGGTCTGTTCAGCCATAACCGGCTCCGGATCATAATGGTTCAAAAGCAAAACCGCATCCGGCCCGGCCAGGTACAGGGCAATGGCCCGTCCGATGCCCCGGGAGGCGCCGGTGATCAGGATGACTCGCTGGTCTTCATTCATAATCTCGTCCTCGGTAACATTTATCAGACAGGATCAACAGGATTTACCAGTATTTGATCAGGATCCGGACGATCCTGATCAACTTCAATCCGCTTCCAGCGGAAACCAATGATTCGGTTCGTCAGGGTGATTCGGTTTGCGCCTGGAAAGGCGCAAAAATCAAAGTAATCCTGTAAATCCTGTCTGGAAAAGTATTTAGATACCAAATTAAATATCAGTTTAAACTTACTGCATCCTGGCCTTCAACTGCCTGATCATCTCCGGTACGATCTCAAAAAGATCGCCCACTATACCATAAGAAGCCACATCAAAAATAGGGGCATGGGGGTCGGTATTGATGGCCACAATGGTGTCCGCGGATTGCATCCCGACCAGATGCTGAACCGCGCCGGAAACCCCGATGGCAATGTACAGCTTGGGGGCCACGGTCTTTCCGGTCTGTCCCACTTGATGGGCATAGGAGATCCAGCCGGCGTCCACAGCCCCCCGGGAGGCCCCGACTGCCGCATCCAGCAGCCCGGCCAGTTCCCGGATCAGGGCAAAATTTTTCTCTTCCTGCAATCCCCGGCCTCCGGCAACAATCACGTCCGCCTCGGACAAACGAACTTTCTCGGTGATTTCTTCGACGATCTCCAGCAACCGGGTTTTGGGAGTCAATTCCGCCCAGTTTATTTCGACGGGTGTAATTTCTCCTGAACGGCCGGGTTGAGAGGCCCCTTTTTTCATAACCTTGTGCCTGACCGTGGCCATCTGAGGCCTCTTTTGGGGGCAGATAATGGTGGCCATAATGTTTCCGCCAAAGGCCGGACGGGTCTGCAGCAGAAGACGGGTTTCGGCATCGATGGCCAGGTCGGTGCAGTCGGCCGTCAATCCGGTCCCGATTTGAGTAGCCACTTTAGGAATAAAAGACCGGCCTATGGAGGTAGCACCGGCCAGAACGATTTCAGGCCGGTAGGTCCGGATGATCCGGGTCAGACATTCTCCGTAAAGATCATCGGTAAAGCCTTCCAGAGATGGATGATCGACCACATAGACCCGATCGGCCCCATATTCAATCAGACCGCCGGCGAAAGAAGTAACCCCTTTCCCCAGCAAGGCCGCCGCCAGAGATACTTTAAGGGTATCGGCCAATTCCCGCCCTTTATGGAGCAACTCATAGGTCACTTCCGCTATCTTGCCCAGGCGCTGCTCGGCAAAAACCATCACGCCCGAAAAATTTTCCGGAATTTCGCCTTTTTCCAGAGCCGGAACGAAGATGGCCCCTACCGGACACTCCTCCGCGCAGGCCCCGCACAGGGTGCATTGATCATTGACTGCGGCCTGACCTTCCCTGACCTCCAGGGCGTTGAAAGGGCAAACCGAGACACAGGCTTCACAGCCGGTACACGTTTCTGCATCAATTTTGACTTGAAGGGTCATAATTCCAATGGCTTCTGTGCCTAGGCAATCTATATCATACAGAATTCAGAATCCAGAATCCAGAATCCAGAATAAATAAATTTTAATGACCTCTGCCTACTGAATTCTGACTCCTGAATTCTGGATTCTTAGTTCATTCACGGTATCAGTTTCAAGACTCTCAGCTTACCCAGTATTTGAGTCACCTGTTCTCCTGCCGTCCCTTCAATCCATTCTCTTTCTTTCAGTCGGGGAGGAGGGAAAACCTTAATCACCTGAGTCGCCGACCCCTGCAACCCCACCCGATCGGGATCTGCTGCCAGCTCCTGAGTTCCATAGATCCCGATCTTCTGGGATTTGGCCCGCATTTTTCCCTTCAGGGAGGGGACCCGGGGTTCGTTGATTTCCTTAACCACGGTCAGCAGGGCCGGCAAGACCAGTTCCAGGCGGTCATAACCGTCGTCCATCAGGCGTTGAACCAGAATCCGTTGGTCCTGGATCTCTTCAATCTTGCGCACCCAGGTTACATAGGGAATGTTCAACCTTTCCGCGATCCCCGGTCCCACCTGGGCCGTATCACCGTCCACGGCCTGCTTTCCACATAAAATTAAATCAAAGAGGCCGATCTTTTCAATGCCTTTGGCCAGAGTGTAAGAGGTCGCCCAGGTGTCAGCTCCGGCAAAAGCCCGATCGGAAAGCAAAACCGCTTCATCGGCCCCATAGGAGATAGCCTCCCGTAAAGAGGATTCGGCTTGAGGGGGACCCATGGAGCAAACCGTCACTTTCCCTCCAAAACGGTCCTTCAGGCGCAGTCCTTCCTCAAGGGCGTACATGTCAAAGGGATTGATGATGCTTTCCACCCCTTCTCGAATCAGGGTATGGGTCTTTTCGTCCAGACGAACCTGCCGGGTATCCGGGACCTGCTTGATACAGACGATGATATGCATTCTTATAGAAGAGGGTTCAAGGCGTCAAGGGGTCCAGGATTCAAGTGGCATTAAGGTTCAATCAGCCTTTAACCTTAGACCTTATACCTTTAACCTTTCTTTCTCCCCCCTTCTTTATTGAGTTCCTGACCGATGATATTCCTTTGAACCTGATTGGTGCCTTCATAGATTTGAAGAATCTTGGCGTCCCGCATCATCTTCTCCACCGGATAGTCCCTCATATAGCCGGTTCCTCCAAAAACCTGAACGGCGTCGGTGGTCACTTTCATCGCCGCATCACTGGCAAAGACCTTGGCCATGGCCGAGGCCTTGGAGACGTCTTTGGCCCCGCTGTCCACAAAGCGGGCGACGGAATAAACCAGGGCCCGGGCCGCTTCCGTCAAGGTAGCCATATCGGCCAGCATGTGCTGGACCGCCTGAAGGGTAATAATCGGTTTTCCGAACTGAATACGGGTCCGGGCAAAGGAAACGGCCTCATCCAAAGCCCCCTGGGCCAGGCCCACCGCCTGGGCCCCGACCCCGGGGCGTGATTGATCAAAGGTTTTCATGGCCACGATGAAACCCATGCCTTCCCTGGATATAATCCGGTCTTTGGGGATACGGCACTGATTGAAGATCAACTCCCCGGTGGTTGAGGCCCGGATGCCCATCTTACTTTCTTTTTTGCCGAATCCGAAACCCGGGTCCCCCTTTTCAACGATAAAGGCGCTGGCCCCGCGGGGACCTTTACTCCGGTCGGTAATGACAATGACCGAGTAGATATCGGCTTCCCCGGCG
This sequence comes from Deltaproteobacteria bacterium, assembly GCA_016208255.1. Lineage (GTDB taxonomy): Bacteria > Desulfobacterota > RBG-13-43-22 > RBG-13-43-22 > RBG-13-43-22 > RBG-13-43-22. Next base: position 29,779 of record JACQYK010000172.1, read on the forward strand.
TTGGTGATCCATTGCTTGGTCCCGTTCAGGATATATTCATTGCCTTTTAACTCGGCTGTGGTCATGATCCCGCCGGCGTCACTGCCGGCGGTTGGTTCGGTCAGGGCAAAGGCCGCCAGTTTCCGTCCGGAGGCGATTTCAGTCAGGTATTTCTTTTTTTGTTCTTCACTTCCATACAGCAGGATGGGATAAGCCCCTAAACCGCTGGCTGCGAAACTGGTGGAAACCCCCAGGCAGGCCCGGCTTAATTCCTCCACCGCCAGGCAGTTTTCAAAAGCCCCCCCTCCGAACCCCCCGTACTCCTGGGGGATACAAACCCCGAACAGATCCGATTGAGCAATCACCTTCAACAGCTCCCGGGGAAATTCTTCTTTTTCGTCCAATTCGGCGCGGACCGGTTTAATCTTCTCCTCGGCGATCTTTTGGGCAATCTCTCTGATCATCTGCTGTTCTTCCGTTAGAAAATAGTCCATCTCCCGCCTTTCCCTAAAAATTAAGTTATTCGACCCGGCCTTTCTCCAAAAGCCTGATCAACTTTATTTCACTTTTAAACCTGGCCTTTTAAATTTTGCTATTGGCACTTTTCATTTTTCATTTTGTACTTTGCACTTTGAACATTGAACTTAGCATTTATTGTTTTCCAATGGTCCGGCTTTAGGGATTGACCTTCTTCTTCATAGAATCCCAAAATCGATGGGGTTTCAGTTTGCGATAATAGGCTTCGTGGGCTTTCAGTCCTTCCAGGACATGATCGCTGATCCGGTTTTTAACCGACTGGCCCGCCACCCGAATGGCGTTCATGATCGCCCTCGGATTGGAAGCCCCATGGCTGACCACCACCACCCCGTCGACCCCCAACAGCGGGACCCCTCCGTATTCGGCATAGTCCACCCTTTTCGAAAACCGTTGAAAAGCCGACCTCATGAAAAGGAACCCTATCTTGGATCGCAGACTGGAGCTGAATTCTTCTTTTAACATCCCTTTCAGGGTTTGAGCCAGGCCTTCGCTTAACTTCAGACAGATATTACCGACAAATCCGTCACAGACAATAACATCCACCCTCCCGCTGAAAATGTCCCTTCCCTCCACATTGCCGATAAAATTCAAGGGGGTCTTTTTCAGGATTTCCGCCGTCTGACGAACCAATTCGTTTCCTTTGGTTTCTTCTTCACCGATGCTCATGATCCCTACCCTGGGTTGGGGGCGTTTCATGAGGTACCGGGCTAACGGCTCAGCCATTATGGCAAACTGGACCAGTTGGGAGGCGGTGCAATCCACATTGGCCCCGACATCGATTAATAAGGTTGAAGAGTCATGAGAAGGGAGAATGGCCCCCAGGGCCGGTCTTTCCACTCCGTGCAGTTTTCCTAATACAATCACCCCCAAGGCCATCGTTGCCCCTGAATTACCGGCACTGACCGCACCTTCCGCTTCTCCATTCTTGACCAGTTCCAGGGCCACTCTGATGGAGGCATCCTTTTTTCTCCGGATGACATCGATAGGGGATTCTCCCATCCCGGCCACCTCAGTGCAGTGCCGAACAGTGATCAGGCTGGGATTATAAGACACCCCGGCCAGTTCCTTGGCAATGAGGTCCTGGTTTCCTACCAGAATCAAGGGGATCCCCCATTTCCTGACAGCCAGAACCGCACCTTTCACCACCGCGGCAGGGGCATAGTCACCACCCATGGCATCAACAGCTATCTTAAAGGGCTTCAACGGATCCTATCCATTAATATTGGTATGGAATTGCTATGATTTTTCTTCTTCAAGGACCGTGACCTGCCTCCCCCGATAGGTCCCGCAGGAAGGACAGGCAAAATGGGGCAGCTTAGGTTCATGGCACTGAGGACAACGGGAAACCGAGGGGGCGGTTAGGGCATCATGAGCCCTTCGCTTCCCTGCCCGGGACCTGGAATGTCTTCTTTTTGGTAAAGGCATCGGTTTTTCCTCCAACTACAGGCAGAATCAAATCTGGTTAAAAGGTCTTTGATCTAAAAAAGATATCAATCCAAATATTCCTGATGGGCTCGTAAAAAGTCGTCATTCCCGCGGAGGCGGGAAACCAGACCCTACACAACCTATTAGAATCACTGGATTCCCGTTTTCACGGGAATGACAAAAAGGGCTTTCGGCTACTTTTTGCGAATTCATCATTTTTCAGGGTATCAAACTTTTAAATTCTTTAAAACGGAAAACGGTCCGTTTTCTTCTTTGGCTTTGCATCGGCATGGATTCGTATTTTTGTTCTCACCGCAAACCGGACAGAGCCCGAGGCAAGCCTCCCGGCATAAAGGTTGAATGGGAATGGTCAGGATCACCTCTTCTAAAATATTTTCGGACAAATCCAAAACTCCATCCTGGATTTGACCGGTTTCCAGATCTTCGATTCGCAGGCCGGCTTCTTTTTCTTTGTCCGAGGGTTTAAGAGGGGTTGAAATCAAACGCCATTCCAACCCTACGGGTTCATCCAGGGTCTTCAGAAAGGTTTCCAGGCATCGGCTGCATTGAAGTCTGATTTTCCCCCTGATCCGCCCTCGAAAAAGGATACCCTGACCGGTTTTGGTCAATTCCCCCTGAACTTCCACCGGACCGGAAGGAACAAATCCGAGGGGCCTTTCCTGAACAATTTCCTTAAGCCAGGCCGGCTCTAACTGGAAATCAATGGAAAGTCCTTCGGCCGGGATGGTATCTACTTTAATTGGCTTCATTTCTTTTAGGTAAGGGTTCCTTACCATTAGCAAAATAAACTGTTAACTATAGTAAAAGTTATAATTTTGTCAAGAAAATTCGCCTTTCGGTAGTGTTCTGGTTTGATTAGGACACTACCCGCCTTTCAGTTGCCTTTGAGAAAGAATTATGGTAGATATGGGCATGCTCAAAATACGAACCCGCTTTCCACCCAGCCCCACCGGTTTTCTGCATATCGGCGGGGCCAGAACCGCCTTATTTAATTGGCTTTTCTCCAGGCAGCAGGGCGGGGTCTTTGTCCTGCGGATAGAAGATACCGACCAGGTCCGCTCCACGGATGAAGCCACCCGGGCCATTCTCGAAGGTCTGGAATGGCTGGGCCTCGATTGGGATGAAGGTCCTTTTTTTCAATCCCAACGTACTGAAATCTATCGTCAATTTATTTCAGACCTTTTGGACCAGGGAAAGGCCTACTATTGCCATTGTTCGCCGGAACTCCTGGAAACAAAAAGGGAAAAAGCCCGGGCCGAAGGCCGGAAACCCAAATATGACGGGACCTGCCGGGAAAAAAATTTAGGGCCTGGTCCCCAGGCCGTGGTCCGGCTGAAGAATCCGCTGACCGGGAGCACCGGATTTAATGATCTGATCCGGGGACCGATCCTCTTTTCCAATGAGGAAATGGATGATCTGGTCCTGGCCCGCAGCGACGGCTCTCCCACCTATCACCTGGCTGTTGTGGTGGATGATATAACGATGGAGATCACTCATATCATCCGGGGAGACGACCACCTCAACAATACACCGCGACAGATCCAGATTTATAAGGCCCTGGGCCGGCCGCTGCCCCTTTTTGGGCATGTGCCCATGATTTTGGGGCCGGACAAGACCCGGCTCAGTAAGCGTCATGGGGCCACCTCCGTCCTGGCCTATAAGGAAATGGGCTTTCTGCCCCAGGCCCTGGTCAATTACCTGGTTCGCCTGGGATGGGCTCACGGGGACGAGGAGATCTTCAGCCGCCGGGAAATGATTGAAAAATTTTCTCTGGCCCAGGTGGGGAAATCGGCCGGGGTCTTCAACCAGGAAAAACTGCTCTGGCTTAACAGCCATTATATCAAGGAGTCCGACGATAGGGAACTGGCCGGGTTACTGGCCCCCTTTCTCCAGGGAAAAGGATTCCGGGATCTGGATTTGGATTATGTCGCCAGGTGTGCCGCCACCTTGAAGATACGGTCCAAGACCCTGGTGGAAATGGCAGATGCCGCGGACTTCTATCTTAAGGAAGAGGTGGATTATCAGGCCGAAGCGGTCAAAAAATTCTTTTCTCCTCAAGCCGTTCCCTGGATGGAAGCGGTGGTCGAATCCCTGGATTATCTGGGGGATTGGAATGAACCGGCCCTGGAGATAGCCATCGGCCGGCTCATCGACCGGACCGGGGCGACCATGAAGCAGATCGCCCCGCCCCTGCGGCTGGCCCTGACCGGAAAAACGGCCAGCCCCGGCCTTTTTGAAGTGATGGCCGCCCTGGGCCAGGAACGGACGTTGAAGCGGCTGAACCGGGCCTTGATCTTTATAAAAGGGTTATAAGGGAACACAAAACTGCTTGATTTTTTCTGAGTCCTATTTTATTCTCAAAAATTATTAAAACATTGGCTTAGGATTCAGGCTCGAGCTTTACATTGCGTCCGGCGACGTCATTCCCGCGAAAGCGGGAATCCGGATTTTTAACGCCGAACGCCTAACGCCTGACGCCTAACGGGATTTTAAAACATTGGGGGATCGTCTAACGGCAAGACTGTAGACTCTGGATCTACCTATCGGGGTTCGAATCCCTGTCCCCCAGCCATTTTTTTAGATCAGCCGGATTTGAGCAGAAAGGTTCAACTTTTTTTAGGCTTCTGACTCCGAACTCCCAACTCTAAACTCCGAACGCCTTTTCCTTAAGGGTCCCATCGTCTAGTGGCCTAGGACACCGGCCTCTCACGCCGGTAACACGGGTTCGAACCCCGTTGGGACCACCAATTAAATAAACAAGTTGCATATAATTTCAAACCCAAAACATTTTTACTTATAATTTTCCAACCCTATTTCCAACCTCTGGAACCCATTTTTAGGGCTTTCCGGCCTGTAGAAAAAAATTGTTTTTAATTGAACCGCAGTTAATCTATTTGTCTACCCATCAAGTTCCATAGCCTCCTCATCTTCATCCTCATCGAAATCTGACTCTGGAGGCAGCGGCTCATTAATGTCCTTTAACGGAATATTTTGGTAATACTGTATCCATTTACCCTCTTTCTTATTCAGTCTTATTTCTTCTTCAAAATTAAACATATTAAAAAATTCCGGTGGCAGCGGCACAGAATAAGACAGACCAACGCGATCCTGGTCGATATAAGGCAAAATATCCGGACAAGGATCAGTACACATTTCCCTTATTTCGCAAGTCCCACACTCGTTCTTAAGTTCGCTCCGGTAGATTATCCACAGTTCGCGGTTTTTCTCGATATTATATTCTCTTCCCTGGGTTAATTCATAAGCCCGATAGAAGCGCTTTTTAACCAGATCTTCGGTCATTCTCAACATATCGGATATTCGGCTAAAGGTATTCCTGCTTGAGATCGCACCATTTCTCAGCCTAACTTTCCTTCTTAGATCCCAAATTTTTAATTGTTCCCATGCTTCTTGCCTTTGCCTGCTGTCATCAATATTCCAGTCAAATAACCGGCTTGTACTTCTAATTTGTTCTAGGCCATATTCTTCAGCCAATACCTGCTCCATAATGGGTTCCAACCTTTTCCCAACCGTAAGATATTCCTTTTCATATTCCAAAATAGATTTAAATTCCTGCATCAATTGACCTGGGGGCTTTCTAAGGTCGATTTTTAATATTTTTTCAAACCTTTCTACATCCCCTGATATTTTTGGTTTATAATGTCGATAACCTTGTTTTCCCTCATATACATCCATTCCCGGAGCCACCCCGTATTCTTCAACTCCCGGGGAATAGAACAACAGCGGAAGCCCTTTGGCTATCAAGGGGTGTCGATCATCCAGATCTTTTCCTGGATATAAAAGCTTGAGAATTTCTGAGGTGGCCACGCACCAATATTCCTGCGCATAGGCAATAAATCTTTCAAAGAACCCAAAATCATCAGCATATCCCCCGAAGAAGGGTTTACCACTGGCATACAATCTGCCCAGTCTCGTCAGGAAATCATACCGTGATTCATCAGGTAATCGAAGTTCCGGAATTATCGTATAGGGATCCTTTGAAAGATCTTCATAGAACTCGATAAAATTAAAGTTCCGTTTGACAACAGCCAACTTTAAATTAGCCCTAGCGAAATCTTCCTCTTCAAATGTAAACCCGGAAATAACCCGTCCAGGAAGCCATTTTGTCGACAAATCTATCTCCTTTAAACTGGTAATGATGGGGGCTTAACGGGTCGCAAGGACAATCCCTTCACCAATCTTTTCTCTTATCCAATTCTCAACTGGATCCAAAGACCTTTGGGGTCCGTTGAAAAGCTTATCCATTTCCCCGTCGATCAGAATACGGTATTTCCCAGAACTTAATTTGATCTGAAGCAAGGCAACATGAAGTCCGTAAATTTTCGCACGGAGTTCTTGGAGTCTCCTTTTCTGGGTTTCCCCAGGCGTATGGACACTGGAGAGGGACCCTTTAAATTCTATCAGATATGGTTCACCACTTTTATATCCGAGGAAATCGAAAGGAGGGTTTGAAAATTTCCACTTCTATTTTGCACCTTCTTCGTTTGCATTTTTAATAACCTCAAAACCCTCACTTTTTAATATTTCCATAACTATAGGCTCACACATTTCTTCAAACTTTTTTAGTTTGCTTTCCTTTTTCAATTCAGAAATCAATTTCTGATGTTTTGAAACATCAAATCCTTTAACAAAAGGATCTTCTTTACCTCTTCTCACCGGCCTGGGCAGAACTGTTTTTGCCATAATTTTTCTCCTTTTTGTTAGCTGATTCGAAATGCCCCATTTTTCAAAAATCCCATAAGATCTTTGATAACAGCAAGACTGTCTTCGTTAATCGAAGCTAAGAATTCCCGATTGTTTATGGACCGGGTTAGTGATTGGAGAAGATTAGCGGCATCCGAGTCAGTAACAATCTGATCATCGTTCGAGATATAGGACCCATCCCAGTCTTTATCCCATTCTTCGGCCCTTTTTTTTATTCTCTGCTTCTCCAAATAATTAATGCCTTCCCCTTTCCTTGGGGATGGGGGCTCTTTAAGGTTGATGACCGTTCCCATAGGTTCCCAGCCAAATTCTCTGGCCGTATTGAGTAAAAATTTCCAGGCCGTCCAGTTGAACCAGGCCTCACGATTGTTTTTCAAACTCAAAAGATCAACGCCCATTTAGCTAATTCATCAATGCCCCGATTAAGGCATATTATTATCGATGAGTTGACCCTCTTCCCAATGCTTGCTCAACGAGTGTTTTTATTTCATATGCTCTGATAAGTGGCGTTACTATTTCGGAAACTATTTTGTCCTGGAGATTTAGGCATTCCTCTTTTGAATAATAAACTCCTAAAATAAGATCGATCCTTAGTTTCGATGGAAGAGAGTAAATATATTTCTTTGCTTCTAATAAGGATTTATCATTTTTGTAGCTTATTTGTTTACTAGAGTTATCGGCGTCAATCCAAATACAGCGTCTTTTTTCGTTTAAATTATTTAACAATAAACTTAGCTGGTTCCTTAATTTATTTTCATTTAGACAAGTCAAGAAACCATTCCAATGCCATTTTGGTCCAATTGTATACAGTGGATCCCTTTCTTCTTCTTCGGGAAATCCTCTTTCTACATAATAACCTATGTATAGAGAATCTTTACTTGATAATAAAGCTGGTTTTCCTATCCAAAAAATTGGCCCAGGCAAAGTTGAATCTTCAAATTGAATCCACTGGCTCCAGGTCGCTCTCCAAATTCTGGCTTTAGGATAAAGATCAGGAATAATCGATTTCCTTTTTAATATTTTCGCTAATTCTCCTGTCCATTTCCCTTTTTCAAACCCATTCTCATTAAAGATAGACATCTTTCTTCCTTAATCTCGATCCTTAGAAATATTTCTATAGCGATCTATCAGTTTCATTCGAGATAAATTCTTTTTCCGGTACTGATTTGTCCCTCATTATAAAAAGGGGTTTTGTCAAATACGGTCAAAAGCTTAGAGATTTTTTAGAGTAATTTTTCGATTATTATGGATTCGCCAGGCAGGCCTTTAACCGGGTTATAAACTCCGATTCCTCTACATAGGGAATGACCAGCCGGTACTTGGCCCTGGTGATGGCCACGTAGAGAAGTCTAATCAACCGCTCCCGGGTTTCATCCCTGGGGATAATTTGATCCATGCCCACCAGGTAAACCAGATCGAAGTCCAGCCCCTTGGCGCTGTGGATGCTGATCAGGGAGACCCGGTCGGTGGTGATGTCGAAAAGTTCTTTGGCCCTGACATCCTGGGAGACCCAGTTGGCCGGGATACCGGCTGATTCCAGTTTTTTAAGAAGTTGTACGGGAATCTCTTTGCCCTGGTATTTGAAGCCTTCGGGGCTGTAGACCTTGTCATCATAGAGGATGGCTATTTCTGAACGCCGGCATTCCCCCTGTCTAATCAGGTCCGAGATTTCTTTCAGGATAAAATTCTCCAAATCCTCCTGATTCTTGAACCTAGACAGTTCAGGGGCCGGACCATGCCTGAGGTGGGCATCGGGGAAAAGGGGTTGCTGGGGATCCGGTTTGATTTCCTGGCCGATAAAACGCTGGGAAAAGGCCAGGATCTCGGCCGTGTTACGGTAGACACGGTTCAGGGTGCGGGTTTTGCCTTTGGCCTCTATCCCCAGGGATTTCCAGGAACCCTCCCGGCGGTAAAGATCCTGAAAATCATCCAGGGCAATAACCAGATCACCTCCCGGTCGGAGGATCGGAAGGAGTATCCGGAACATGTCATCCTGAAAATCCTGGCCTTCGTCAATCATGACGGCATCAAAAGGCATAATTTCATTCTGGCCTTTCTGCAGGGCCTCCAAGGTCAACTGTACGATGGAGTCATAATAACCCTGATCACTTTTATCGTATTCAAGGGACATCCCCAGGATATCCGAGCAGACCTCGAAGAAATGGCGGACCTGGATGGCATCGCCGCCCACCCCCACTCCTTTTTCCAGAAGCAGCCGCTTCAGGTAACTCACCAGGGCAATGTTGTAGCAGACCAGCAGGATGCGCTTGATCCTGGGATTATATCTTTGAAGGTAACAGCAGCGGTTGACCAGGACGAGGGTCTTGCCACTGCCCGGGGGCCCCTTGATGATCTGGTGGCCGGTTTTCAGGTACAGGGCGACCCTGGCCTGGTTTTCATCCAGGGACTGGATCTCTCTTTTGAATTCCAGCTTACAGAAACCTTCCCGCTTGGGGATATGGAATTTGAGGACTGGAAAGAGGAGGGAATTGAGCCGGTAGATTTCTTTAGGGGCAAGCCCATGCAAAGGAAAGGGGAAAGCTGGGGTTATTCTATCCTGGAATTTCTTCCCGCTCGGATCACAGCGAATTTCCCCCTCGTTAGCCAGATCATCCTGCAAAAGGACCCTCTCCAAGGGAATAACTTGATCCAAATTATGTTCCAAATATTCTTCCCGGGAAATATTGGGGAAGACCGCCATCCGCCCGATGGGGACCTTTAATTGGCCTTCGTGAGGTCCTGTCTCATTTAAAAATCTAGGATGATCTTTAAGCAAATCCATGAGGTTATTGACATACCCCCTGGCCTGCCTGTCCGGATTGGTCCTGGTTTCCTCCTTCCCACCAATCCAGATCTTAAAATTCACGGAGTCAGCTTCTTCGACCTGATCAATATTCCAGTCTTTGACTTCCAGGACCAAAAGCCCATAGTGGTTACCAAAAAGCACAAAATCAGGCTCCACCCCCTGCTCCCCGATAGCCGGTTCATACCAAGAGATGAACTCCGAATCTGGCCTGGCTGCTTCCCGAAGAAACCGAAAAACTTTCCGTTCTCCCTCAGTGGGGTTCTCCAGGTCGTCAATTTCTTCAGGGTGCATAAGGGCCATATTTCTATTTCATCCGTTTTGTTATTTTTTTGTTTTTATAGCCTTTGCACTTATTACTTCCTTTCAATCCTTTCCATTGGTCCAACAACGTTGATCTATTCCCTGAAGATCCGAATCCCCGCTTCCTTCTCTAGGCTCTGTTTGATCAGATTCTGCCTCTCTCGAACGAACCGTCGAAAACCTTTTTTGATATCTTTCATCCACAGACCATTTTTGCTGTCAAAAGGGATAATATGATGAGACATTTTTCTTGCAAAGAGACTTCTATTTTTTTTTGTCACTTTCAGATAATGTGATGGACGTATATTCCCGATGAGCTTATTTTCCTCTGACGTAAGAAGACAGATGTTACATATGCTATTATACTCTGAATGTTGAAAACCAGCCCGGCTTAGCAATGCTCGGGGGAAAATATGATGGCGATCCTTGCTTACCTGCGACAGGTATCTTTCTAATGGTATTTCATTCAGTGATTCATCCAATAAACTAACAGGTTTTTTCCTTAAAAGCAGGCAATAAAATGCGGACCCCATGCCTGATGATGGGGAATTATATTGCGTCTTTCGGATATCATAAACATCGGCAAATTCAGATGGTTTAAATTTTGAGTCATTATTATGCGACAACTTTTTGAAAAAACTTGCATCATCTACGATGCATTTGTAAAAGGCCTTACCTGAATACCTACCCGCCGTTGTTGTTGACCAGAACCATTTGCGTATTTGGTCTTTTTGCTTCCAGTCGGGGTTATGCTTGTTATTAAAATAGTAAAAAAGTGCTAGCATTGAAATCATGTATGGTGAATAGAGATATGAAAGGTTAATTACTCGAAAATTATTTTCGAGATATATAACTGCTTTTTTAAAACATTCTTTGAGAATACTCCATTCTTTATGAATATTCTTTTTTACAGATGGGTTTTTCGTCGCCTCATTTTCAATTTCCTTGACTACCCCATCAATCTTATTTTTCCCAGGATATGTTACTCCTCGCAATGCAATTAAAGTCCACAAGATCGGCATATCATCAATATTTTTGTATGGTTCACCGAGCTTCTGTCTGGTTTCGTGGACAAAATCTCTTAAATCCAGCGTTTGAGCCTTTGAAAATATCGCATCTGCAGAGGATACTTTAATTCCTTGGGTATTTATGCGAAGGAAGCACTCTTTAACTTCAGCTAAGCTTGGTATGCTGGTAACTACTTGAAGTATCTTGTAATTAAAAATGCTCTCACGGCATTTCTTTATGGTTTTCAAATGGGATTTTTTTAATCCATAGAAGTTATTTTTAAATTGTGGAGACAATATATCGTTTAGTGAAACAAATCGACCTTGCTGAGGTTTTCGATAGGAAAAACATTGTTCTTTTTTCTTACAATCAAGTGAAAAAACTATGTTTCTGAAGTTAATTTCTTTACCCTTAGAATTGGGAATTGACATCCCTTGATAAATGCCATGGAGAACAGACAGTCGTTGTTGACCGTCAATCAAAAACCAGACCCGTTTGTTTCTGTCGTTGAAAGGAGGTAAAACGTTATACTTCTCCCTAAAAAAAAGCTTTTTTGATGTAGGTGTATTCCATACAAGTACAGAGCCAATCGGCATTTCCTTATAGATGCTATCCATTAATTTCGCGGCCCTTGATCCATCCCATACAAATTCCCTCTGCAATCGAGGAATCGCATACTTACCTGCTGAGATATCTTTCAATACAGCAGATATTTTTTTATTTACCGTTTGGATTTTGCTTTTCATAATTTGTTTTGGCCTGCATCAGTAGAATGACTTAATCCATAATTGCCTTAGTAAATGCATCTAATGCATCTGCGTAAAATTCGATGCTCACCTTGGTTGCCATTTCATCGGATAGCTCAAATAATTGCCTGCGAGATGATATGGGCATCAACAATGTCGTTGCTCCTTTTTCCACAGCGAGTTCTGCAACGGCGACCGGGTTTGGCACCATTTCAACTGAACCGCCAAGGTTTAAAGCCCCAACAATAATGAGCCCACCTTTTACGCTCCGTTCAATGAGGCTTCCGCATAGAGACAGAAGGACGGCAAGACCAAGTCCCTGTCCTGAACTGTCATTTTCCATAGACCTCAATTGTATTGAAAACTCATGATTACGGGGATCACGATCCCCTACCAGCTCTTTCGCTCTCACATATAAGTTCTGTTCCCCATAGCGAACGCTTTCTCTGAACGATGGTGGTACTGGTGTGTTGAGTATCTTTACCCCATTTCCTGGACCAACCGTTGCCTCAATTCGATAAAGGGCTGGAGGGGCTTCCTGCCCGCCTGGACAAATCGCCCATACCTGCCCTGGAGGTAGAGGGTCAGTATCAATTAATTCGTCACTGTGAAGTTCAGGGGTTGAAACAAACTGTTCCACGCCATCCACACCCATGAAATAGCTAAAATGAGTATTTCGGAATTCGGTTTTCAAGCACCGTTTTTGCTGTTCTTTTACACGGCGACGAGCCTCAAGTGCGATTCGAACAATCGATTCCAGTTCTTCATCGGGAATCGGTATCTCCGGATCGGGAAAGATGAGTTTAAGCAGTCCGCTGACAGTTTTGTTTACCGCTTCAATGTCGCGACCGCTAAGAGCGCCACCCCAATTCACACGACCTTGTAAAACAGGCAGGCGGGTTCCGGTTCTAAGTTTGTTCCAGCATTCTGAGAGAAAATCGCTTACAAGGCCGAAATGATTGGTAAGGTTATCAGGATTCAGTTTTGGGAAATCCCATCCGGGGGCATAGGCATGAATGCGATCCATGAAAGCAGTATCATTTCTCATTTCAATCGGTAATGGACTCAGCAGGTGCCCGATACGTTGTTGTTGCTCGACATCAACCTCAAAATTACCGACCATTACAAGGCCACCGAAAGCTCGAATGCTCTCTTTGCCGCGCGAAAACTCACCAGAGGCCATATAGCCTTTCATGATATTGACACCGTCCTTTTTATCAAAGGAAATCCCGGAAATTTCATCAAAGCAAACCACATCGAAGTGGCAAACAAGTCCGCGTTGACCATTTGCATTATTGACGAACATTTTTGCGACAGTCGCCTTGCCCCCTGAAATCAGGTGAGAGTAGGGGGATATTTGCTGATAGAGATGGCTTTTTCCGGTTCCCCGTGGGCCAAGCTCCACCATGTTGAAATTATTCTCAACAAACGGCACCATGCGCAGTAGTGCTACAATCCGGCTCCGCTCGGAAAGGGTTTCCGGTTCCAGACCGACGGAACGAATCAAAAGCCTTTTCCATTCATCAGCTGTGAATTGTCTTCGACCCCGATCCAGAACCGTGAGAACATCAGCCTTGGAGAGCTGAATCGCTCTTAACGACTCAATTGCAAAGGGCCTTCCACTTTTTTCCTGGGCGATGGCCGCATCGTAGGTTAAATTCAACTCGGCATAAAAACCATCCGTTAGCATCCGTTCGTTTTCATGAACAAGCTGATCGCTAATGCGCACGTCCTTTAACCACAAGCTTGGGAGTTCCGCAATAAAGCAATCATTTTTTGAATCAAGCCGTGCTTTAATGATGTCAATGAGTTTTACAGACCCCTTATCCCGTGCCCAGGCCTTAAAGAGTTCCTCTTCCCCGGTCCGGACGGTTCGATCCTTCAACTGTCTTTCTACAACTTTTAAGCCTTCCTCTATTTCTTCTTCATCAACCGTAGCGCAGTACCGTCCAAGCAGAAATTCAACAACATAAGTGGGCACAGGGTATTGCCGGCTGTATTTTCTGACCAGATCCTTACGCACAAGAAATCCGTCGAATGCGGAGGCAGCAAGGCGGTCGAGATTGTCAAGTTCCATGGTTATTCGTCACCTCCAATTGTGGTAGCCTGCTTTGCGATTACTGAACCGGAAGAATCAATGAGCACCAGGCTGATAACGGCGCCTTTCAGTTCCTCATTTTCAATAAGCAGGCTCACTTGACCATCAGCGCTGATCATTTTAGGGGTGGCTGCGCTTGAAGTTTCATCATTTGGTTTTGTTCGGAGGTCTGCCTTTATTTTGGCTCCCCCTGAATCAATGAAAGCCCGACAACGCATACCAACCCACTGGATGCCTGTTATTTTGGCGATGGTCTGAATAGGCATATCGCTCAGGCTGAATCGCAGATCCGGGACAAGGCATTCCTGTAAACTCACACCGCCATGGGCGTATTCATTTCCATTTGAAAAGCAATTTACCCCTGGACCAAAGGCAAAGTATTCATGGGTATTCCAATACCAGTTAGCCATAGGAAAATTGGCCTTTGAATGATTTTTGATCGCCGCGCATCTTGCCCATCGGCATTCGGTGAGGTATTTCGGCAGCTTCACAGCAGGCAGACCACCAGGAACCAGGAGCCAGCCATGATCCGTTAACACTCTTACCCGTCTCCATCCGGCATCGAGCAGCTCACGGATTCTTTCAATTAAAAGCTCTATTTGTTCCGTGATTCTGGCTGCCAGTTTGCCTTGTAAGGTATGACCGAGCCTATCAATCTCACCGAATTCAGTCCACCCTCGGGCATCTGCTTTTTCAGGTTCACCGACATCAGATGGGCTAAGGGTCTGGTATCCTTCCGAAACGAGCAGTTTGCGGAAACGATCTATGGTTAATGGCTTGCCGTTTTCTTTTGTTTCAGGACGAAATTCATCCCCTAACTGATTCCCTTTGATTTTCTTTGCTACCGGAGAAAGAGCGGGTTTAGATGTCGCAGTAACTGTTGGGAGGGCGGCCCACCGCCAATTGGCTGACACCTTAAGCTGTCTTTCCTCTGCTAAAATGGTTAAGCGCCTTGATACATCAAATCGGAGACTGTCCGCAAATAAAAGGCAATCTCCAACCTCTGCCTCAACTCCAGCCGGTTCACTGCCGCCTGAGGCCAAGGGTGTATCTATTAACAGTTTCTGGAAATTACGCGCCGTATCCTCCAGCCAGGGCAAATAGGCGCTCCTTAAGGCCGTCTCTATTGCCTTATGATCCTCAATGGATTTGACACTTCCTATCGCTAAGATAGCGGCCATATCTGCATAATAGCCAGTCTCCCTATAAACAGCGGCCATTGTATCTAGCGTATCACCGCCTATATTTTGGGAAGTCGCGCCAGCCATCACAGCCAAATGTTCCAAGGCTGTAGCAAGAGGGCTTTGCCCGATTTTTGCCCATACCCAATCACGGCGTTTATGATGTTTCTTTTCTAATTCTTCAATTGTTTTCCTGACCTCAGACGCGCTTTTTGAAGATAAACTCAGCAGTTCCTGCCGCAAGGCCTCTTCTTCGCTGTCGTTTTCGTCGGGCCATGGTTCCTTATCAAAGATGAGTTTTCCGGAAGGCTTGGATTTCTTAAGCACCTCCGGTAGACCCGGGTACAGCAACGGCGATTCTTCAAAACGCCTCCAGAGGTTTTTCCAGGTTTCATTTTCCCGCAGCCCGAGTTTTTCTCCGGCCACAATTGCCCCATCTTTTTCCGGATCAAAACTGTATTCAGCCTTGCAACGCGAAATGAAAGCGGCCCATTTATTGCCGTCCCACCGTTCCTGGATTTCTGATGGAGAATTCATCCATATCAATAAATCGCGCGGCGTATCTTCAATCATCAGTTTATCAAAATCTTCTGTTTCTAGACGTTTAGCTGTCAGCCTTGTGACTGGTGTCACCGCAAGGTGGGCCAATGCACCGAGCATTGACTGTCTGGTGTGTTTATCTTTTGCAACATCGAGTCCCAAGCCCCCATCCTTGGAAACCAAAAATGCCTCCACGGTCCAGTCCCTTCCATTTCGTTGCGTCCAAACCGTGCCCCTATATTGCAACTCGACAAGCGGTTTTAAGATGTCAGGGCATTCCTCGACGGCTCTCAAAATTTGCCTGCTGACATTCGGCATGTATATGACTGGGGTGACATCTTCCGGCAGATCGATATCCGGCAGAGAGCGCTCGATAACACACCTCAGCCAGATGGCCGGACCTATCTTTTTTTCCGGGTCATATTCACCTAGCGTAAACAGTTCGGGCATTAAAGGACGCAACTGATCCACCAGGGAAGCCCATTGGTTATCCGAATCGGTCCATAAAATGACCGCAGGACCGACCATGTCAGATCGGTTGTACCGCACCGCGCGAAGGAGCGAAAGTTTTACTGATTCAAGAAGTGTCGAATAAGTCTCATGTTCGGAATATTTCGTCATTATTCAGCTTTCCTTGTCATCCGTGCCGTAAACAGGTTACGATCATAATCCGTCTCCAATTTCAGATCCGGCACCAAAGCCAAGGCACGAAGGATACCGGTGCCGATTCCTCGATAGGGCAATTCCTTGGTTGCGAACGAAGCGATAAGGGGATTGCGGATGACCGACACCCCGTGGCGGATATTCTCAATCGTCAGGTTATTTGGCAACGCACCGGGGCTTATCAACTCGACGCGGTCGTCAAAAATCATGATCCGCCAGGACGCTGAAATGAAATAATCACGGTGTAGAAGCATGTTGACTACGAGTTCCTCGATTGCAATGGCTGGAATTTCCAGATCACCTTCAGTATTAAAATCCTTGTTGCCTTGTAAGCGGCGAAGATTCCGGGTGATAAATGACATGGTGCGGGTGTGCATGTCGCGCAGACAACCGCCAATGTCCTCACTGTCCCGATATTTCAAGCCAGCCGGGTCATTACCTACGAATGAGACGGCTTTGACGACAAAGGCGGGGCGATAACGTTGCGGGTCCCGACCGAATAGAATCAAGCCTGCGAGGTTGAGGGTCTCGTTTTTGGCAAGGCCCAAGTTGTTCAAGAGCTGGGCCATCGTCAGGCCGGAGTCTTCCAGCTCCTGTTTCACGGTTCGACCATGCTGTTTTTGAAAAAAGTCGTCGAAATGGGCATCGTCCAGTGAGTCCAGGGTTGTGCCTTCAACAGGGACTTCATCGGCATAAACGAGACCTGCTCGTTGCATCATTCGCTGAATCTCCTCACGGGAGGTGACCGGTCGCTTATTGGCACCCGATTTCATCCAGAAAACACCCTGATTGTCTGCGTACGGCTTTGACAGGCCTTCACGAATGGTCAAAACCATGACCAACCCCTTTTCTGTACCCACATTTTCCGTGATCGGGTTGATAGGAGGTCGAACATTCTCCGATGCCACATTCGACACTAAATTATTGAGCCTGCGGATGTCATCCTGTGTGATCCCGACGATGTCGCCGTGATCATCAACACCAATCAAAATGCGCCCTCCTTCAGCATTGGCGAAGGCCACCATTTCCGCAGCCAGGGAAGTCGCGTTCCTGATGTCCTGCGCCTTTTTGAATTGCGTATGGCTATCCTCGCCGCGCGAGAGCAATTCGATGAGTTCTATTGCTTCCATAGCTGGTAAATCTCCTTACGTCGGGCAAATGCCTCTTGTCCGCCTTCCATTATAGAAACGATTTCTTTTTGTATCCCAGGCTCGTCAATGCTTCCGATCTGGATTGAGCCAGCTCCAGCTGTAAAGGAACATGCACCGACCTGCTCGGCGTCCCCTAAGACCGGAAAATTTGCGTTGTGGGTCGCGAAGATGAACTGGATTCCCTTCTTCAGGGTATGAATCAGCTTGATCACATCTTCGAAGATGGTCTGGTTATCCAGGTCGTCTTCCGGTTGGTCGATCACGATCAGGTCGTTGTCCCTCTGGCTCAAGATGAAGAGGATAAGGGCAGAAGCTCGCTGCCCGAGTGAATGATCTCGCAGGTCCTTGCCGTGATACATGATCCGATAAACATTCGGTACCTGCCAGGTGAGAAGCGATGCCTTGGCTTCGTTGAAGTACCGCCGAAATGCATCCCCTGAATCGCCAAGGGCGTTACAGATGGCATCCAGACCCTGATAGACGGAAATAAAGTCCGCATGCCCCTCAAGAGCCGATTCGAGGGTGGACTCCCTCAGACGACTACCCCTGAAATTGCCCTTCAGCTCCTCAAGCATGAGTGCTCTGTTGCCTTTGTACTGAGGGACAATTTGTAAAGCGGTCTGGCTTTGGTTCAGCTTCTTAACCTCCTCATCGATCTCCTTGAACTCCCGATGCCAAAGGTCATTCAGCCTTTTCAACTCTTTGAGGAGTTCAGCCTGCAAATCGTTCCTCCTTTTTCGGCTCTTTGTGGTTTCAGAGAGGGCGAGGTTCACTTTCTGAAGTTCAGCGTTGAGCTTCACAAAGTCGTCCGGTCGGACACTGACTCCACCATCTTGTTTAAGCTGCTCACTTAACCGCCGTTCGATGGCTGCAAACTCCTCTTTCAGGGCTTCTCGCCGACGTTCGAGTTCAACGAGCTTTTCCCTTAACTCACGCGAATCACTACTCGCCTCGGTCAGGATTTGTCTAACCTTTTCGGGAACCTTGCGGATTTTCTCCAAAAGGTTGTTGATTTCTTCCATAACATCGAGGTTTTCCTTTGAATCAAGGAGTGGAAGGGCAAAGAGTTCACTTTCCTGCTCGTTTAAGAAGACATCGAATGAACGTAAAAAGGACTCCAGGGCTTCGACAATTCGGCGGGAATTGGTAACATCGGCGTTGAACTGCACCTGTCGCTTGAGCTGCTCTTCGACACCGTGTTCCCGAAATAGCTTCAGGCGAAACTCGGTGTCTCGTTTTTTATTCTGGTACTCGGTTTCAATCGCATCGAGGTTCTTAAGCTTGTCAAGGCTTCCAAGAACATCCAGAACACGCTGTCGTTGAGAGGAGATCTCCCTTCGTACGGCATCGAGTTTAGACCCGATCAGCCGCTCAACAAGTTCATCCTCAGACCCCTCGCCACGTTTAACGAGTTCTTTCTGACCAAAAAACAGGGCATTCTTCAACGGTATGCTGACGCCTGGTAGAAGCTCGCCATTGTGGTAGATATCCATTCGCTCATTTAGGATACGCCGGACTTCGAATAGTCGCCCTTGAGCGTCCTCAGTTTCGACAACGACCTTTCCTCCGCTCTTTAGGGAAAACCTGACAAGTTCCTGCTTGTACTTCAGGTCGGTTTCTTCGGAAGATCCCGGTAAAGGAAGTTCCAGCCCGAAACGCAGACACTCAAGGATAGCCGATTTGCCACTTCCCCGTATGCCTATAAGACAATTCATTTCGGGAGAAAATTGGAGACGTTGCCCGTCAAGGATACCACCCTCGAAACGAATAGATCGCACCCAGGAGTGGGGCTGTTTTTGAACAGGACCCAGTGAGAGACGTTCCGCACCGGGTTTCAAAGCGAATTGTACAGCCTCGAACGTAAAGGCCCCCATTTTGATAAATGTGGTTTCGCTTCGCCCGATTTCATCCATATTCTTGGGATCCGAACCCTCGACTTCGGCGGGATACCAACTGTCGAGCCACCCTTTGATCTTCTCGCGTTTGTTGCGGGTGCGCACCTTCTGAAAACCTGCAGTACGTAAGCGAAACACTTCGTTTTTCCCGAGTTCGGTAATTCGGCCTCCATCCATACCGCCCCAAAGCCCATTATCATCTTCGACGTGCGCGAAGATGAGAAAGAAATCCTTTCCGAATTTGTCGAGTTCCCGGATCGTTTCAATAAGGTCATGGTTGGATCTAGCATTGCTGTTGTCGTATCCGGACTGCCCCGCGAACGTGAGACCAAGGAAACTGTTGATGTGGTCCGTATTTTCCTTGTTGTCAGTCCAGTTTTCTTGGAAGACGACAAGGGTATGAATGCCATTGCGCCCATCTTTTACGGACAGCTCCACACCGGGCATGAGGTAGATACTTTCTTTCCTGGCGGCTTTCCGGAGGGTTTTGAACTCCTCCCGGTCGAATTTGTTATGGTTCGTGATGACACCAACACGGATATCAGCCTGTTTGAGGGCGGTAACATACCGAGCCACGAAATCCTGATCGGACCCTGTATCATTGAACTCCTTATCCCGCCGAGTATGCAAATGGAAGTCCGCTCGAACCCAGCGGCTGCCATGTGTAAAGAAAGTTTTCTCATCAGCCATGATTTAATACCTCGCAGTCCGAATACCGTTATGGTAACCGATGGTCATTTTGTCTTTTTTCTCAGTCATCACGAGGACTCATCCTTCATCCTTCCGCTTTCATCCTTTCGCGTGCTTGTCTTTTTTCCTCATTCGTCAAATGGACATCATTTACCCGGTCACCTGTGAATTTGCCATCTTTCCAGAACCATGGATATTGTTCCTTTGGGCGTAACGGTTCCTTCCCCCGATCCTTTTTCCAGTCTATATTGGGCTTCCACCGGAGAATCCCTGCTCCTTTCCTTCCACCAGGAATATCCTGAGCTAAAAAGGGGCGAATATTCAATCTAACCCCGTCATTAATATCGGGTTCCCATCCAATAGGCTGTTCCTCTATTGGTTTCCAACGGACAAAAATATCAAAAGGCGGTTCACCCTCAATGATGGCGATGAGCCGTTTCTGAAGCTCCAAAGCTGCTGCCAGGCGGTCTTCCGATCCACCTTCGCCTCGTTTAACCCCTTCTCTTTGGCGGGTAATCCATTCACCCAGATAGCTATAGGTTAGATTTTCGAGAAGCTGCCGCCCTTTTCCATTCCCCTCGGCCAGTTTTTGATAGTTCACAAGCGCATGAAACCCGTCTCGCCTGCGGCCATCCCAGATGTGCCAAATAAAAGGTCGATGGTAGAATAATTTACAGTGTTGCTCAAAGAAATGATCGCGTAGCCATTCATCCAGGTCTTCTCTGTTTAGCAGAATGGCAGCGGTATCCTGCCGCTGCTTTTGCAAAGGCTGGGAGCATCTGCCACTTTGATATGCCACAGATAAAAGGCTCAGCAGGCGGTCGGTAGATGGTTCCTCTCCACGTACTGAAGGGATGCATACGATCCCATCTTCATCGGTGTACCCAAAAAGATTATCGCATTTTTTCACCCACTCCCGCTGTTCGTCAGCAAGCTCCATGTTCGCGTCAAGCTCGGCAGGCCAACGGTAGCCGAGCAGGCGAGCCACAGCAACTTGCAGCACGGTGCCACCAGTACGCAATGTCCCGTGGATCGTCCATTTTGCATCTTCATCCCACACCACCGAGCCACAGGGGTGGCCGTGGAAAAGCCACTGGGTCGGATCGTCCGAGTAAGGTTTGGGCAATCCGTTGGGGTAATTTTCTTGGGCGATTGTTGTCCATTAATCAAGGTCGAAGGGGACCTTGACAAGAGTTGCATTAGTTACTTTTAAGGCTTGATCAACTTCACGGACCTTAGTGGAGTAAAAAATAGAACTTATGTATGTCCAGAGAGATGCTAACAAGTTCTCTTCTTGTGGCACCAGGACACCGGTACTATTGTCATAAAGATCTCCTAAGAATAGAGTAGCAGGTAGGTTTCCAATTTGTCCGACTGCAACTCCTTTTCTACCATATGCCTCGTTTTTTGTGCCGGGTCGTAGCAGCTCCGTTCCGGAGTTAGACCAATCAATTACGTTTATCTTACCAGCATAAAAACCGGTGATATCCGGTGTGCCTTGATAGAACCTCCATTTATTATAGTCGGCTATCTCAAAGAATTTCAGTGTCCATTTCTCATTATCTCCAGAAACTATCCCTCTCATAGATATTGAATGGTCGGAAAGACGATCGGAGAAGTATTCAGTTTCCGTCAATCGTATTACAAAATCATTAGTTTCGCTTAAGTCAGAAATTTTGATTTTAGAAAGAGGATAATTAATTAAACCTTCGGACTTTTTAACCACCGTTGATTCATGAGAGACATCTATTCCTCCATACCAATTTCTGGTAGCGACGTCCGTTTCCAGTATCATCAATACTGCTTTTACAATTTCGCCAGAAATTGAATCGAAAGCTCCTGGTCCAAGGCGAGCGATTAACTTTATCGTTTCATTTTTAACTATTAATTTTCTAAACTCCTTATATGACGGCTGAAACGTCCAATTCTGCGGTAAGACTATTGATATATTTCCATTTCTCCCTACAAATGACTTTAATCTTAGTAGAAAAACTGTAGCAAGGTCATGCTTTCCAATTCGATAATTCCTCTCGCTGTACTGCTTGAGGAAATTGGCTTGCTTCTTGATTGTCAAATATGGTGGATTAGTAAAAATATGACAGTACTTATTTGTCAAAATACCCGCTGCATGTGTTATTCCTCTAGCGACAACACCCATTTCAGCTTTTTCGTCATCGTTCTCTCTTGCAATTGCTTTCGTCAGCAGTGGCCCAACCTCTGCCCATTTCAGTTCAAACAGTGATCCTTTGCTAAGGCTAACTTCCGGGTTAAAGAGGCTGCCAAGCACTGGAGCATCTTTAAATTGTTTGTAGAGTTCTTCCAAGGCCAAACGCAGGTTGGTGCTATCGCCCGCAAGTGCCAGCCACTCCTCCTTCTTGGCATTGATCGCCAATCCGGAGCAGGCCACATTTAGTTCCGGCAAAGGGCGATATCCACCTGTGCCCGGATACTTCCAAGCGGCAAGTGCAAGTGCAAAAGCGGCAAGCTCAACGCATCGCTTGTCTATTTCCAGCCCATAAAGATTTTCCCGCAAAACGGCATCACAGGCATTCCCCGCGGAAAGCCCCTCCAATTCCATACGCATAGGCACAAGCATAAGAAAAGCAGCCACAAGGAAATGCCCAGAACCACAACATGGATCGAGAGCTTTTAGTTCGCTCAATTTCTCAGGCCAACCGTCAAAGGTTCCGGCAGCAGGTGTCCAAGCCCCATTCTCCTGCTTAACAAACCTCAAATATTCCAATGGAACGCCAAGGAGGGCTATCAGGCGGCGGCAATCGCCCTCTGTCTTGCATTTTTCCCATTTTCCCTTCAGCCTTTCCTCCTTGAGTCTTTTTCCTGCCCACCATGCGCCCAACGAATTATCGAGCAGGAAATTCACCATGTAAGGTTCTGTAAATAACTGCGTTACCGCTGGCAGTTCATCGGCGCCAATTTTACTTCCTGATGCATTTACTTCTTTTTTTCGTTTACTTTGCCAGAATTGATAAACCCATCCCAGGGAATCGCTAGCTGTAAAAATCGCGGGTTCCAGATCATTAAGCAGATTTTCCAGTTTGATCCTATGCTCGCGAGCAAGGGAAACTTTTAAGATAGGATCATTGGGTCGGAAAATCTGAGGCAACATATGTTGGGCAAATTCACTGGCCAAAGCCCAAAGATCCTTTCCATCTTCTTTTGCCAGCTCCTCGCATTCTTCAAGGCTGATA
>JACQYK010000142.1 GCA_016208255.1 Deltaproteobacteria bacterium
GCTTCATTGTCCCGCACAGCTTGGCGGTGATGGTGGTTCCGTTTTCCAAGGTGATCAGGTAGTTTCCTCCCCCGGTGGCTTTGGCCACTTTGCCTTCAAATTTGGCCAGGTCGTCTTTAGACAATAATTCAAACTCCTTTTATTGAAACAAGATAATTAAAAATCGGTAAACCGTCATGTCCCCTCAGGGGCGTGGCACCACCATACGGTCACCTTTGGTGACCTAATCAGGAGGCTTCTGTCCGACTCCCTCTGGGAGTCTCCCCAAGAGATCGGGCCGCTCGGCTCTGCCGAGCTTTTGAAGAGGTCACCAGCCGGTCGGCTTTGCCGACCTAATAGGGAGGCTTCCAAAAGGAAGCCGGATCGGTGACCGAACAGCCGATCGGCCAGAAGCCGGGACATGAAAACAGGCTCGTTGGACTCAGAACGCTATTTTCGTATTAAAGAATGCAAAAAGCCTGCAACCGGTTAGCCGGTTAGCAGGCTAATTGCAGACTTTTAAGAAAACTGATCAATAACGGGATGGGTTACCAACGGCTTCGGCCCTGCGAGCCGCCTCCGCGGCCACCGCCACCACGGCCGCCTTTTCCTTTACCGCCGCCCGGACCCCCACGAAAACCACCTCCACCTTCACGAGGGGTTTGGGGACGGGCTTTGGACACGGTCAGGGTGCGTCCTTCATATCCGCTGCCATTCAGATTTTTTATGGCTTCATTCGCTTCTTGTTCACTGGCCATTTCTACGAACCCGAATCCTTTGCTCAGACCGGTTTCCCGATCGGTAATCACCTTGGCGGATTCAACCGTTCCGTAAGGTGTGAATATCTGGGAAAGGATCTCATCGTTCACAGAATAAGGGAGACTACCTACATACAATTTGTTGGACATGCGACCTCCTTAAAGGTTTATGTCCCTTAAAGAGGTCTTAAGCTTAATGGCCGGGAACTCTTTAAAGGCGGGGTATATTTTAACATTATTCATACCATATTATCATCTCTGATACAACCCTTTTATTATTACCCTTATTAATGAGCCTCCCGGGTTTCAAATAAACGGGGTGGAT
The DNA here is from genome assembly GCA_016208255.1 of Deltaproteobacteria bacterium. Lineage (GTDB taxonomy): Bacteria > Desulfobacterota > RBG-13-43-22 > RBG-13-43-22 > RBG-13-43-22 > RBG-13-43-22. The sequence goes on from JACQYK010000142.1 coordinate 1,063, forward strand.
CATAAAAGCCTCGATCTCCCCCTCAGCGAAAAATTTCAAGCACCGTATAAAATATTTTCATTTCCGCCAGAGATCGGACTCGTCTTTATTTCTTCGGCGGTTGGCTTAAAGCCTCCCGGTCCCCGCCGCTCATCCCGGCGATGTGCTTGACCAGTTTCTTCCGGGATTCAATGTCATACTGAGTGGTAATGGCGATCTGTTCCATAATCGGGGAGCCGCCGCCGTGATAAGCCCCCATTCTTTGCACCCCACCGGCCGCCGAGCATAAGACATCGCCCATGTACCGCCAAAATTGGGCCTGGTCCTCAGCGGGCATCTTGGGATTCCTTTTGGTGTACTTAAGAAGCAGATCTTTGATGTCCGGGTTGGCGAAATCCTTTTCGTGAGGAAACGTGGCCGGGATACCACCGGAGATATCACACAAGATTTCCGCTTCACGGAATACGGCCTCGCCCGTCAGACAGCGACCGACGTTACAGTAAATCGAATGGGGGATGTAGGAGCCGGGACCATAGGGAATAAAACCAACGCCGGGCATGTAGACCTCCGGTTTTCCCATGCTGGAAGCCGTGTATCCGGCGGCATATCCCAATTCGGTGACCATGATGATCTCGGCCAGTTTCTCCCGAATGTGAGAGGCCTTATGGATGTTGTTCACCTCGGCAGCCAGGGCGGCCGTTCCCAAGAGGATATCACCAAGGCCCGGTTTACAGCCGGAGTAGGAGTGGCGATGGAACAGGGCGAAAAGCAGGGCCATCGTCCCCCCCTGCTGCCATTCACCGGCCAGAAAAACCCTTTCCCAGGGCACAAAGCATTTGTCAAAAATCAGGTAGGAATCGGTGGCCCCTTGAGAAAAACCGCGGGGGAAATTATCCCTTTTCCTGAAATTTCGGACAGTAACAACCTGTTTCATCCCGTCCCAATCCGCGGGAACGGCGAAGGACACGGCATAGTCCTTATCTTCGGGGCGCAAAGCCCGGGTGGGAACCACCAGGACCTCATCGGCCACGGAGGCTTCTGAAATATGGAGTTTGCAGCCGCTGACCACGATTCCGTCGCTGCGTTTTTCCAGGATCCGCAGATAGGCTTCCTTGTTCTCCTGATCCGCGGGCCGGGCCAGCCGGTCGCCCTTGACATCCGTTTGGGCGCAGCAACCCACCAAATCTTCGGTCTGGAAGCGGGTCAGCCATTTTTTGAAATTCTCGTGATATTGGGTAGCGCCGTTATTTTGTTTGTCCGCCTCATAAGAGACATTATAAATCGAATTAGTGGCATCGATACCCATACAGCGCTGGATACATCCTCCCACCTTCCCGCAGAGCAAACGGGTCATATCCTGTTTCTTATGCAGATCGTCGGTATTCTGATGGATATGCGTGAACCGGCTGATCCGCTCACCGGTTAAATGGGAAATGGCGGTCAACCCTTCCTGGTTTTCCGGTTTTAAAGACTCATCAAAAGTGGTGCCGATGGTATTGAGGCAGTCCTGCTGCTTCTCATCCAACCGGTCGATCAATTCACCGTCGCAATAAAGATTTCGTTTCAACTTGCTCAGACCTTGGAAATACTGTTCCTTCGTCCTCATTTTTTTCCTCCTTCTTTTTACCTTAAGAATGGTTTAAAAATAATGGTTGATGATGGAAAATGTCAAGGAAAACATTACTCAAAAGATATGAGGGACCGATGCGCTTTTACCCGGCTTCGTCTTTTTTTGTCAGCGAGCCTTTCTTCCTTAACCCTTATGGGAATTCGGGTCTTTTTTCTAAACCGGGGTTGAACCAGCGCCTGGGCCAGTAATTCCATGAAACGCTTCAGGGCCAGTTCCCGATTGCCCGCCTGGCTGCGGGTTTGCTGGACGTTAATCCAAAGCCAACCCGCTTTGTTAATCCGGGTAGGCAGTTTATTAAGGAGTAACCGTTTCTCTTCCTCCGAAAGGCTGGGAGACTTGAGAACATCAAACCAAAGGGTGACGCGGGTACTGACTTTATTGACATTCTGCCCCCCGGCTCCGCTGCTCCGGGAGGCGGTAAAAAGCAATTCATCTTCGGGAATAATAAGCCGGTCGGTAATTTTGACGGCCTGTGGTTTCTTCATTTTTTTTAAGGATCCGCTGGTATTTTCTACCTGGTTTGGTGTGAAACCTTGCTTCGCTATTGAAAATATAACATCAGACTTCACCGCCTGTAAACATTTAATAATTAGGGGTTGAAAATATCTTTGACAATCCTTATTCTAATCTATTAAGTAGGGATACCTTACTATTAAAATAAGATTAACGCTCCTCCAACACCAAAAGGAGACCTTATGGTTATTGTTTTTCAAAAAACCCCCACCGGCCTTTCGATAATACTTAAAGTCTGCCTCCCGGCCCTTGGTACTCTCCTGCTCCTGCTTCTATTGGCTTGTTCAGACATGAAAACCAATGCTTCCAAAGTCAGAAAAGAAAAGGTGGTACCGGTTATGGTCACCGTTGTTGAGGAAAAGACCGTCCCGGTCCAGCTCACCGCTATCGGTAATGTGGAGGCCTATGCTACGGTGGCCGTCAAATCACGGATCACCGGGGAGTTAAAACAGGTCCATTTTCAAGAAGGGCAGGATGTAACCCGGGGGGCCTTGCTCTTTACCATCGATTCCGCTCCTTATGAGGCCGATTTGAAAAGGGCCCTGGCCAACCTGGCCCGAAGTCAGGCCCTGGCCAAAAAAGCCGAGGAAGACCTTCGGCGTTATGCGGATCTGGTAAAAAAAGAATATATCAGCCAGGAACAATACGATCAGGTCTCCACCAATCTGGAGGCCCTCAGAGCCCAGATCAAGGCCGATCAGGCGGCTGTGGAAACCACCCGCCTGCAAGTCAGCTATTGCTCCATCTATGCCCCGATTACCGGTCGTACCGGGATTTTACTGGCGGATAAGGGGAACATGATCCGGGCCAATGATGAAAAAGCCATGGTGGTTATCAATCAAATCCAGCCGGTCTATGTGACCTTTTCCCTGCCGGAACAGTCTCTATCGGAGATTAAAAAATACTCAGCCGGGGGAAAACTGAAAATAAAGGCCCTTCTTTCCAAAGAAGAAGAACACCCGGAGGAGGGTTGGCTTTCTTTTATTGATAACACCGTGGATAAAACGACCGGTACGATCCGCTTACGGGGGACCTTTCCCAACCAGGGAAAAAGATTGTGGCCGGGGGGATTTGTCAACCTGATTTTGGGTCTGACCTCCCAGCCCAATGCCCTGGTCATCCCCACCCAGGCGATTCAGACCGGCCTGGAAGGGCAATACGTTTATGTGGTCAAACCGGACCTGAAGGCCGAAAATCGTCCGGTTAAATCAGGTCGCAGTCTGGACGGCCTTACGGTTATTGAAAAGGGGCTCCAAGGAGGGGAAATGATAGTCATCGACGGTCAATTCCAGTTGAGTCCCGGAACCAAGGTCCAGATCAAAAAAGGACTGGAAGGCAAAGGGGTGGTCCGTTCATGAACATCGCCGAAATTTTTATCCGCCGTCCGGTCATGACCACTCTGGTTATGCTGGGGGTCTTGATTTTCGGGATTATGAGCTATCGGCTGTTGCCGGTCAACGACCTGCCCAATGTGGATTTCCCGACCATCCTGGTCAATGCCAATCTCCCGGGAGCCAGCCCGGAAACCATGGCCGCGGCCGTGGCCACTCCCCTGGAGAAGGAATTTTCGACCATCGCCGGGCTGGATTCCATGTCCTCAGCCAACGCCCAGGGCGTTTCCCAGATTACTCTGCAATTCAACCTGGAAAGGGATATTGACGCGGCGGCCCAGGACGTCCAGTCGGCCATCGCCAAGGCCGCCCGCCAACTGCCGCCGGAAATGCCCGTCCCTCCCTGGTTTCGGAAAGTGAACCCGGCCGATCAGGCGGTGCTCTATCTTAATTTACGTTCCACCCTGGTTCCTCTCTCGGTCCTTGATGAATATGCCCAGACGATCATCGCCCAAAGGATTTCCATGATCAGCGGCGTCGCCCAGGTCAATGTTTACGGGTCCCAGAAATATGCGGTCCGCATTCAGCTTGATCCCAAGGCCCTGGCTTCCCGGGGAATCGGCATCGATGAAGTCACCACTGCCATACAAAACAGCAATGTCAACCTGCCCACGGGAACCCTGTCCGGGAGACACCAGACCCAGACCATCGTCTCCTCCGGCCAGCTCTATAATGCCGATGCCTACCGGCCTATGATCGTAGCCTTTCGACAGGGGGCCCCGGTGCGGCTGGATCAGCTCGGCCGGATCCTTAACAGCGTCGAAAACGACAAGGTGGCCAGCTGGTATATCGACCAGCGGTCCATCGGTCTGGCCATCCAGCGTCAGCCAGGGACTAATACCATTGAAGTAGTGGACAGTATAAAAAAACTGTTGCCTTCCCTTCAAGCCCAGTTGCCCGCCTCGGTGGAGTTGATCAACATGTATGACCGTTCGAAATCCATTCGGGAATCGGTCAATGACGTCAAATTCACCCTGATCCTGGCCATCATTCTGGTGGTTTTGGTCATTTTTTTCTTTCTGCGCAATCTGTCGGCGACCATCATCCCCAGTCTGGCCCTGCCCATGTCCATCGTGGCCACTTTTTCCGTGATGTATTTTATGGACTTCAGCCTGAACAACCTCTCCCTGATGGCCCTGATTTTATGCGTCGGTTTTGTGGTCGATGACGCCATTGTCATGCTCGAAAATATCGTCCGCCACATGGAAAAAGGGCAGCCGGTTCACGAGGCCTCTCTGATCGGCTCCAAAGAGATCAGTTTCACCATCCTTTCCATGACCCTCTCCCTGGCCGCTGTTTTCATCCCGGTCCTTTTTATGGGAGGGATCCTGGGCCGGTTGTTCCGGGAATTTGCCGTCACCATCTCAGCCGCCATCCTGGTCTCCGGGTTTGTCTCCTTGAGCCTGACCCCTATGCTCTGCAACCGTTTCCTGCGTCCTCCCCAAACCCTGCAGCACAGCCGGATCTATTGGGCCTCGGAACGTTTCTTCACCGGTATGCTCAAGGCTTATGACTGGAGCCTCAAAAAGGTCTTGAATCATCGCCCGGCGACTATGGTCGTCACCGGTCTTCTGCTGGCCGCTACCATTTATCTTTTTATGATTTCCCCCAAAGGATTTATCCCCAGTGAAGACACCGGCCAGATTTTCGCTATTACCGAAGCGGCCCAGGGGATCTCCTTTGAAAATATGGTCCGTCATCAAAAAGTACTGGCCGATATCGTTCAATGCGGGCTAAGTTGACCGGGGTGCCCGGGATCCAGGTTTTTCTGCAAAATCCCCCCTCGATCCGTATCGGAGGACGATTGTCAAAAGGGGAGTATCAATTCACCCTTCAGTCTCCGAACACCCAGGAACTCTTCCGCGCCGCCGTCCTTTTGGAATCCAGGATGCGGACCTTGCCGGAACTCCAGGATGTATCCAGCGATTTGCAGATCAAAAACCCTCAGATCAATGTGGACATCGACCGGGATAAGGCTACGGCTCTGGGGGTCACCGTGGCCCAGATCGAAAATGCCCTCTATTCAGCCTACGGCTCCCGACAGGTTTCCACGATTTATGCCCCCAACAATCAGTACCAGGTTATCATGGAGCTGGCGCCAAAAAATCAGATGGACCCGGCGGCCCTGTCTCTGCTTAATATCCGTTCTCAAAACGGACAACTCGTCCAATTGGATTCGGTGGCCCGGATAAGTTCCAGCGTCGGACCCTTGGTGGTCAACCATTCGGGTCAGCATCCCTCGGTAACCATCTCCTTTAACCTGAAACCCGGTGTTTCCCTGGGGGACGCCGTGCCCGCGGTGGAAAAGCTGGCCCGTAACATCGTCCCCGCGGTCATCACCACCAGTTTTCAAGGATCGGCTCAGGCCTTTCAATCTTCCATGAAGGGGCTATGGCTCCTGTTGATTCTGGCCGTTCTGGTCATCTATATTGTACTGGGGATTCTTTATGAAAGTTTCATTCACCCCCTGACTATCCTTTCCGGTTTGCCCTCAGCGGCTTTCGGGGCCCTGCTGACCCTGTTGATCTTCAGGACCGAATTGAGCATCTACGCCTTTGTGGGGATCATCATGCTCATCGGTATCGTCAAAAAAAATGCCATTATGATGATCGATTTTGCCCTGGAGGCCCAGCGGACCGAGAGGAAAAGTCCGCGGGAAGCCATTTACCAGGGCTGCCTGATCCGCTTTCGTCCCATCATGATGACCTCCATGGCCGCCTTTATGGGTACGCTGCCGATCGCCCTGGGTCTTGGGGCCGGGGCCGAAGCCCGCCGCCCCCTGGGGCTGGCCGTGGTCGGAGGTTTGGTATTCTCTCAGCTTTTGACCCTTTACATCACCCCGGTTTTTTATCTTTACATGGAAGCCTTTCAGGAAAAACTCAGGCATTGGAGGGGAAATAAATAAGGTCTATAGTTTTAGATACTCCAGCAGCTTATACATCAAGACCGCCGGCCAAAAAATGGCCTTAAAAAAACCATACACTCCCGCCCAGAAGGTGGTCGCGTTTTGGATGAAATAGATGGCCGCGCCGACAAAGGCCATCCCGTAGATACCGCCAAAAATTCCGCTGTCTTTCATTGCCTTTATCCTTTCCTGACTTTTTGATGGCCAAAGACCCTGGCTTGCCGCCCGTATCTTCTTTTTTGAAACCCTCAGGGCAGGGGTAAACAGGGGGAATTCCAACCCTTCTGTCTAAATTGGCAAACAAGTTTTTCACGGCATCGATCCGGTATTAAAATAATTTTAATTATACACTAATTGGGGAATAGTAACAAATTGTTATTTCTTGACATCAAAAAAGTAATACCGGTATGATGCCTCTGAATAGCCTTTCAAAAACAGGGTTGTTTCGTTCAGTGCCGAGAATCCTTCTTTTAACTTTCTGACAATCAGGTAAGGTTTAGGCGGGTCAATTCTTAAAATCATTACAGCAAAAAAGGAGAAGCATAAATGGCAGCATTGTTGGAAGGGATCTTTGTTTTGGATTTTACCCACTGGATCGCCGGCCCCTATGCCGGCTTGTTTTTGGCGGATATGGGAGCGGAAGTGATCAAGGTCGAACCCCCCGAAGGAGCGGAAGAAAGACGTACGGGCAATTCAAAAAGATATCACGGCAACACCCGGATGTCCCTGACTTTAAACCGGGGGAAAAAAGGGTTATGTGTCGACTTGAAAAGTGAAGAAGGAAAAAAAATTGTCTATGACCTGGTAAAAAAAGCGGACATCGTTATTCAAAATTACGCGCCCGGTGTGGCCAAAAAACTGGGAATTGATTATGAAACCTTTTCCAAGATCAACGATAAACTGATTTTTGTGTCGAGTACCGCCTTTGGTGAAAGCGGTCCCTACCAGTTCCGTAAGGGTTTCGATATCATCGCCCATGCCGCCTCCGGTATTATGGCCGGATATGCCGATGAGGAAGGAAACCCCAGAGGTCCCGGGGGAAATCCCTATATCGATCTGAGCACGGCCATGTTAAATGCCATGAGCGCGGTATCCGCCCTCTATTATCGGTCACAAACCGGCATCGGGCAGAAGATTGAAACCTGCCTTTTCAATACCGGTATGGCCCTTCTGGCCACCGGTTTTATCCAAATCGAAAAACTCGACCAGGAAATGCACCGGGAAATGCTTGAGATACTTAAAACCGCCCATGACCATAACCTGCGGCATACCCAGATCATCGACCAATTTTCCGTTATGCGGCTGCGCAATGAAATACCCGGATCCACCCGGAATGTGGATGTGCCGGATTGTAATCACCGCCCCTCGGATCGCCAGGTATACCCCTATTACCGTATCTATCAAACCAAAGACGGCTATATGAGTATTGCCGCCTTGACTTCCAAGCAGCGCCTGAAGGTCTGCGAAGTATTGGGTGTTGAAGACAAGTACGCCTATCTCGATTTGGGTAACGGCACTGATGAAACCTATTTTTATCAGAAAGAAGTCATGAAAAAAATGGAAGCCGTTCTGGGTCAGAAACCCCTGAACGAATGGATTCAAGTCCTGGAAGAGGCCGGTGTTCCCTGCGGCCATGTTAATTACAGCGTCAATCTTTTCCAAGACCCCCATGCCATCGATCAAAATATGGTCTGGTCCCTGGAAAACCCGGTTTCCGGCCCCTACAAAATGATGGGCCACCCTGTTAAATTTACCAAAACCCCGGTCAAACCCACCAAAGGGGCCCCGGCTCTGGGAGAAGACACCGTTGAAATTTTAAAAAAGCTCGGATATGCCGACGCAAAAATCGAAGAATTAAAAGCCCAAAAGATAGTCAAATAGTTTGATCTGAACCTCACTCATTACCTCAGGAATTTTCGCCAGGAATTATTCCCCTCCGGATTCAATCCCCACCGGTTTTGCCGATGGGGATTTTTATTTTCGAAGCCAGAATTGTATTCCTGTCATTTCAGAATCGACCTTGATAGATCCACTCCCGGTTTAGAAAGGAATTATATTTTTTATTGACTACTATGCCAGAAATGGCATATAAGAATTAAAAATCCAGAATTTTCAATTCTTCATTCCAAGAAATACCCATGACCGGGTGTCATTGACCAAAGAAGGAGGAGCGCCTGTGAAAAATATTTTTGTTTCCTGTTTGGCCTTGTTGTTGTTCTTGATCCCCACTTTGACTTTTGCGGCGGAAGGAGATCATTTTATTTTCATGGCCAGCACCATCGGTCCCATCGATGCCGGGATCGTAGGGGTCCTGGAAGATGCCTTCGAAAAGGAAACGGGCATCCGGGTCCGGCATGTCGGCGCCGGAACCGGTGCGGCCTTGAAAATCGGCCAGCAGGGAAACGTCGACTTAGTCATGGTCCACGCCAAGTCCCTGGAAGAAAAATACATCAAGGATGGATTCGGGACCAAACGCCTCCCTTTGATGTACAATGATTTTGTCATCCTGGGACCGGCCGCCGACCCGGCCGGCATCAAGGGTCTGAAAAGCGCCGCCGAGGCCCTTAAAACGATCGCCGCCAAGGGCGTACCTTTTATCAGCCGCGGGGACAAGTCAGGGACCCATGTGGCTGAGATGGAACTCTGGGAAAAATCAGGCATTAAACCCGGGGGCCCCTGGTATAAGGTCTATGAGAAAGGCAGCGAGGGAAATGCGGCAACTCTCAAATACACGGATCAGCAGGGTGCCTATACCTTTATGGACCGGGCCACCTTCCTTTCCCTGCAGAAGAACATCAAGCTGGTAATCCTGGTTGAAAAGGATGAGGTGCTTCTCAACTTTATCTCCCTTATTCCGGTGAATCCGGCTAAATTTCCCAAAGTCAACCATAAAGACGCCCTGACCTTTATCGCCTGGCTGACGGCCCCGGATAAGGGACAGCTGATCATAAGGGATTTCGGGAAGGATAAGTACGGCAGCCCTTTGTTTTTTCCTAATTCCGAGGGATGGAAGGCTGCTCAGAGGAAGTGATCGCCGGAATGGTGCAAGACAGGGCGAATGGTGGTATTGCCGAGTATGCCATAACATGACAAGTTCGTAATAAGTCGTCATTCCCGCGAAGGCGGGAATCCAGACCATCCTTAACCTAATTAAAATACTGGATTCCCTTTCCCCGATCAGGTCGAGGACAAACTTCAAGGGAATGACGAAATGGGTTTCGGCAACTTTTTTCGAACCCATCATAACCTAACGGTATTCGTATTGGATTCCATTAGAAAGAAAGGGAAAAAGAATATGAAGATTTTTACAAGCAAGTCAACACTCCTGATGGCCATCCTGCTTTTTCTGCCAACCCTTATTCCGGCTTTGTGCCAGGCAGCGGAAAAGGTGCAAAAGAATGTCATCCTGGCCACCACCACCAGTACTCAGGACTCAGGCCTTCTGGATGTCCTGATACCGGTCTTTGAAAAAGAAACCGGCTATTTCATTAAAACGATTTCGGTGGGTTCAGGTCAGGCCATGAAGATGGGAGAAAAGGGAGAGGCCGATGTTCTCCTGGTCCACTCCCCGGATGCGGAAAAGGCTTTCATGACCCAGGGATTCGGGGTCAACCGCCTGCTGGTCATGCACAATGATTTTATCATCGTCGGTCCCCCGACCGACCCGGCCAGGATCAAAGGGATGAAATCGACCAAAGAGGCCTTGAAGATGATTGCCCAATCCGGGTCCCTGTTCCTGTCCCGGGGCGATAATTCCGGGACCCATGCCAAGGAAAAGGGACTCTGGAAGGCGGCCGGGGTTGTCGCCGAGGGGCAGAAATGGTTTCAGCAGACCGGACTCGGCATGGGACAGACCCTCAACGTGGCTGCCGAGAAGAAAGGATATACCCTCACCGACCGGGCCACCTACCTCGCTCTCAAAAAAAATCTCGGTCTGGATATCCTCATTGAGGGGGAGCCTCTTCTGCTCAACATCTATCATGTCATCGAGGTGAACCCTGTCAAATGGCCAAAAGTTAATTCCGCTGGGGCCAAGGCCTTTGCCTCCTTTATGGTCTCAAAAAAAGCCCAGGAGATCATCGCCAGGTTCGGGGTGGATAAGTATGGATCACCGCTATTCTTCCCTGACGCCGGTAAGAAACCGGAGTCGCTCGGTTTGTAATGGAACTGATATTCGAAGGGATACTCAAGGCCTTTCAGCTCCTGTTCACCTTCAATCGGGAGGTGCTGGGGATTACCTGGCTTTCACTCCAGGTTTCCGGAGCCGCCACCATTATCAGCGTGCTGATCGGCATTTCGACCGGGACGGTGGTCGCTTTGAACCACTTTCCCGGAAAAAGGTTTTTAGTCAGTATTGTCAACACGGGCATGGGCCTGCCCCCGGTGGTGGTCGGACTGTTCGTCATGATCTTCCTCTGGCGCAACGGGCCTTTGGGCTTTCTCGGGATTCTATATACACCGGCGGCGATGGTAATCGCCCAGGCGGCCATCGCCACCCCGATCGTCATGGGCATCACCATCGCCGCCATTCAGAACCTTCCCCCCAAGCTGCGCCTTCAGATCCTTTCCCTGGGGGCCACCCGGGTCCAGATGGTGGGGTTTCTCCTGCGGGAGGCCCGACTGCCCCTCCTGGCGGCGATTATGGCCGGATTCGGCGGGGTCATCTCCGAAGTCGGGGCTTCCATCATGGTCGGCGGCAATATCAAAGGCTATTCCCGGGTCCTGACCACGGCTACCGTTATGGAATCCGGCATGGGCAACTTTGATATGGCTATCGCCCTGGGGATTATTCTGGTTCTGCTTACCTTTCTGGTGAACTATCTCCTGACCCTGATTCAACAGCGGGAGCGGCCCCGATGAATCCCACAACCAAGAATGACAAACTTATAGGAAGCCTCCACCCCGGGGTAAGTCGGGGTCCGGAAGAGCGTAACCAGACAAACTCCCTAGACACTACTTTGGTTTCAACGGCTTTTAACGAATCCAATAAAGTTATTGAAGCGGATAATCTAAAGGTCTTTCGGGGACAGGTGGAGGTCCTGGATATCCCTTCTTTTTATCTGGCCGAAGAAGAGATCCTCTCCCTGATCGGGCCAAACGGGAGCGGGAAATCCTCTTTCCTGCTGACCCTTAACTGCCTCCTTAAACCACACACCGGCCGAATCCTTTTCCGGGGGAAGGCAATCGGTTCCAACCAGGAGGTCCTGGATTACCGGCGAAAAATCGCCATGGTCTTTCAGGAACCCCTTTTGTTCGACACCACTGTCTTTAATAACGTCGCCTCGGGCCTGAAGATCAGGGGGGTGCCGCGGGAGGAAATCAGGGCCAGAGTCATGAAAGGACTGGCGCGGTTCAACATCGCTCACCTGGCGGACCGTTCAGCCCGAAAATTATCCGGCGGAGAAGCGCAAAGGGCTTCCCTGGCCCGGGCCCTGGCCACGGACCCGGAAGTGATCTTCCTCGACGAACCTTTCTCCGCCCTGGATCCGCCGACCCGGCAATCCATTATCAACGATATGGAAAAGATCTTCCGCGAAACCGGGATCGCTGTGGTGCTGGTCACCCACGACGAATCCGAGGCCTTGAGGATGTCGGACCGGATCATGGTCATCAACGGGGGCAGGATTGTTCAGACCGGTTTTCCGGATGAAATCATCAATTGCCCGGCCAACCGGTTTGTAGCTCAATTCGTTGGCATGGAAACCATCATTCCCGGAACCGTTCTGCAAAATAAAGACGGCCATGTCCTGATCTCGGTTAATGGCGGGGCCATAGAAGCCGTTGGAAATCTATCGGCGGGAGAAAAAGTGTATTGCGGTATCCGGCCGGAAAATGTGGATATCGATATCCAAAACACCAGTCAATCCCTGGATGACGAAAATGTTTTTCCGGGAAACATTACCGGGATCGTCTCCACCGGCCCCTTTCTGAAAATCACCCTGGACTGCGGTTTTCCCCTGGTCGCTTATGTGATCCGGAGAACCTTCCCCGGGGTAACACTGGTTCTTGGAGAGTTAATTAAAGCCTCATTTAAGGCTTCGGCCGTTCACCTCATTTCCGATGAAAACTGAGTTCTTTCAAATTGTTAGTCCTCCCTAAGGAGCTGTTCGCACCATTCTTTTGCCTTACGCCCCGTTTTTCTCCTTGAACACCGCCTTTTTCTTTATTGAGGCTATCTCCTTCAAAAATAATTTCTTATCCAAAACCTTTGAGTAAAAGAGTTTCATTGGTGTCTACATAGAAACTCTATCTTAAAATTAAGACTTTCTTTTAATAAAATACAGGATTTGCCCTATTTATTTTTACTGTGGCCGATGATCTAATGCGCTAAAAAAAAATGAGCGTTACGGTAATAACTTAACGGTGGAACTGCCAACAAGCAGGAAACCATAATTTGGGAAGGAGGTGCTACTGGTCGAGACCTGAGGTGGTTTGCATCTTAAACAATTTGGTGAACGGAATGGAATTCTGGATTAAAGTTAAAAAATTTTACTCTTATTCCGATTTGAGGGAGGGGGACATGAAAGAGATATTTACAAAAAAGTCCGGTTTTATTTTCATACTGATATTGCTTATGAGTCTAACCTTTTCAAATGGACCGAGGGCCTTCGCGCAATTGCCGGGCGGCACGGTGATCCCAACCGATATCCCGAAATACGTAATCCCTCTGGTCATCCCGCCGGTAATGAACGACACCAAATCCAAAAACCGGGTCCAAGACAAGTACGAGATCGCGGTCCGGCAGTTCCAACAGCAGATCCTGCCCGGCGGGATCTGGAATGCGCTCAACGGCCGGGCGGATGCGTTTGCTCCGACCACCGTCTGGAGCTACGGCCCGTCGGCGGATCCGCTGCCCGATGCCTCGGCGCTTGGCATCGCTCCCGGGATCGCGCCGGCACCCAACTCCCAGTTCAACTACCCGGCCTACACCATCGAAACGCAGTCGAAAAAACGGGTCAACGTCCGCTGGATCAACGACTTGAAGGAAAACTTCGGGGCGGGCCCGAATTTCCTGTCCCACCTGCTCCCCATCGACCAGACACTGCACTGGGCTAACCCCCCGCAAGACTGCATGCATGGCAACCCGAGGACTGACTGTATGGGGATGAACCCGAACCCCTACACCGGCCCGGTACCAATCGTAACCCACGTCCACGGTGCGCACGTAGATCCCCACAGCGACGGGTTCCCCGAGGCCTGGTGGCTGCCCGTTTTGAACGCTGAAGACCGCGCTCTCTTTGCCACGGAAGGGAGTCTCTTTGACGATTTTGCCGGCCACCCACGCGGACTCAATCTCGGCTATGCGGACTTTTCCTACAGGAATGATCAGCCGGCAACCACCCTCTGGTATCACGACCACGCCCTGGGCATGACCCGCTCCAACGTCTACGCCGGGCCGGCAGGCTTTTGGCTGGTCCGGGGAGGCGAGTTTGACAAGGCGGATAACGTCAAAACGAAATTCTTGAAGTGGGACGGCATTCTCCCTGGGCCGGCTCCTGAGAGGGGCGATACGGTGCTGGAGCTCAACGCACCCGGCGTGATGGGGGCAAAAGATGTGAGAAGCCGCATTCGAGAGATCCCCATCGTCATCCAGGACCGGTCTTTCAGTAACAACGGCGCTTCCCTCTTCTACCCGGACAACCGGGCTTTTTTCGAGGGTCTGCTTCCCGCAAATCTGCAGATTCCTCTGATTCCTGAAGAGGCCGATCCGACAGCCAATCCTCAGGGAGTGCTAAGCGACATCTCTCCCATTTGGAACCCGGAGGCTTTCTTCAATGTGATGGTGGTGAACGGTACCAGTTGGCCGAGCCTTGATGTGGCGCCCACTCTGTATCGCTTCCGGCTTCTCAACGGCTGTAATTCTCGGTTCCTGAACCTCTCCCTGCAGATCGTCAGCTCGCCTAATCCAAGCCTGGTCGGCAAAGAGCTCTCCTTCTACCAGATCGGGGCCGAGCAGGGATTCCTCCCCAAGGTGGTCGAGGTCCGGACAGGATTCGCAACTCCACTCCCGGGCAACGGGTCAATCCAAATCCGGCCAATCGGATTCCGGCCACCCATTCGCAACAGGCCCTACTCATGGCTCTGGCCGAGCGGGCGGATGTCCTGGTGGACTTTCGGCTCCTGCCCCCCGGCACGGTCATCCGCATGATCAACACCGGGCCGGACGAGCCTTTTGGAGGCTTCCCGGCTCCTACTGCCGATCCCAACAC